>NZ_JADPKQ010000307.1:0-123526 GCF_023074015.1 Bradyrhizobium sp. 142 | reverse complement strand
CGGATCAAAGGACTGCTGCATGGCCAGGGTATCCGCGACGCCAGGCCGTTGAAGCCGAGCTTCCTGTCGGATCTCGACAAGCTGCGCACCGGCGACGGGCGCGCTCTGCCGCCGCGACTACGCGATGAAATTCGTCGCGAGCATGAGCGGCTGCTGCTGGTCTGCAAGCAGATTAAGACGCTGGAAGCGGAGAACATCGCCGCCCATAGCACGCCGGCCAAGGGCTCGGTGGAGGCGAAGGCCGTTCAGCTTGCCCAGCTGCAAGCCATTGGACCGCAGATCGCCCAGGTTCTGGCCAACGAGGTGTTTTATCGCGACTTCAGGAACCGACGGCAGGTCGGCAGGTGTGTCGGACTGACCGACACACCCTACGACAGCGGCGCCAGCCGGCGGCAGTCGGAGAGGCGGAGCAAATTCTGTTCGCAAGGCCTGACGGATGGCTGTCGAAGCGGCTATCTTCGCTTCAGTTGCCGCGACGTTGATGCGAGCCGCGGAATGCTGACGCATCTTGCTCCTCGCCACCTCTCTTAACGGAGTTCCAGCGCGCGGCGAAGATCCAACCAGGACAGCGAGACAGGCCATGGCAAAACCGTTTCCGTCGAAGACCCACATCGGCAACCATATGCTGCAACCCGAAACGCTGATGCTGACCTATGGCTATGATCCGCAGCTGTCGGAAGGCGCCATCAAGCCGCCGGTGTTCCTGACCTCGACGTTTGTGTTCAAGACGGCCGAGGACGGACAGGATTTCTTCGATTACGTCGCCGGCCGGCGCGAGCCGCCGGAAGGGATGGGCGCGGGCCTCGTCTATTCGCGCTTCAATCATCCCAACAGTGAAATCGTCGAGGACAAGCTCGCGGTCTATGAGCGCACCGAGAGCTGCGCGCTGTTCTCATCCGGCATGTCGGCGATCGCGACCACGATCCTCGCTTTCATCCGCCCCGGCGATGTCATCCTGCACTCCCAGCCGCTCTATGGCGGCACGGAAACCCTGCTGACGAACACGCTTGCACGCCTCTCGGTCGGCGCTGTCGGCTTCGCCGACGGCGTCGACGAGGCGGCAGTCAGGCAGGCTTCGGAGGAGGCCATGCGCAAGGGCCGGGTTGCGATGATTTTGATCGAAACCCCGGCCAATCCGACCAACGGCCTGGTCGACGTCGCGATGGTCCGCCGCGTCGCCGATGCAGTCGGGAAGACCCAGGGACACACGCCGATCATCGCCTGCGACAATACGCTGCTCGGGCCGGTGTTTCAGCGGCCGATCGAGCAGGGCGCGGACATTTCGCTGTACTCGCTGACCAAATATGTCGGCGGCCATTCCGACCTGATCGCCGGCGCCGCGCTCGGCTCGAAGGCGATGATGAAGGGCATCAAGGCGCTGCGCGGCGCAATCGGCACCCAGCTCGATCCGCATTCGTGCTGGATGATCAACCGCTCGCTCGAGACGCTGAGCCTGCGCATGGAGAAGGCCGATGCGAACGCGCGCCTCGTCGCGGATTTCCTGCGCGATCACGCCAAGGTGGCGAAGGTCCACTATCTCGGTCATCACGAACAAGCTTCTCCAGCCGGCCGGGTCTTCGCGCGGCAATGCCTCGGCGCGGGATCGACGTTCTCGTTCGACATCGCCGGCGGCAAGGAAGCGGCGGTGAAATTCCTCAACGCGCTGCAGATCTTCAAGCTTGCGGTGAGCCTGGGCGGAACGGAATCGCTTGCGAGCCTGCCGGCGACCATGACCCATTCCGGCGTTCCGGCCGAGATCCGCCAGAAAATAGGCATTCTCGATTCCACGATCCGGCTGTCGATCGGTATCGAAAACCCGTCGGACCTGATCGCGGACCTCGCTCATGCGCTAAGCCTCTCATGAGCGATCCTGCCCGACTGACGCAACTTCGCGCGTCCGCTATTGGGCACTATTGCACGAGCCGGAATCAAAAAGGCCGAGCGCCCCCTCCAGCACTCGGCCCTTCCGCGACGACGCAGCTTGTCGCTTACTTCGTCACCTGACCGCGAATCTCGCCGCCCGGATTGGCCGCGGTGTGAATGTTGACGTAGTACTTGCCGGCTAGCAGGTCGGCGGCCTGCGCGTCGGTCAGAGTCGCGCTGCCCTCGGCCGGGCTCGACGCCGCATTCGGGATCGCGACCGCGACGCCGGCGTTCTTGCCGGCCTCGGCAGGGCCGTGGAAGTGGGCGGCGGTGGCGGGGCCGGACAGGCCCGAATAGGTCACCTTCCAGGAGAGCTTCTTGCTGGCGGCGTCAAAGTCCAGATCGGCCGTGCCGGTGCCGCTGCTGGTCGTGGCAGGCACCTCCGACTTGCCGCTGAGAGTCGCCTTCAATTTTTCCGCGCAGGCCGGACCTGCAAAAGCGATGGCCGCTCCGAGTGCAAGCGTGACAAAAACGGGCTTGTTCATGGTCGTCTCCCTGTTGACGTCGGATGATGTCAATCTGCAAACAGTGCAGGTTTGATTTTATTCCCGGCGACGAAGCAAACCATCTAAATTATTCGTGGCTGGAACGGCCGCGACCTCACCCGTAAATTCGTTTTGATCTGGATGGAATGCCTCAATGCTGCGACGAACTCTCCTTGCCGCTCTCCTCGTTGCCGTCGCGGCACTGGGCGTTTATTGGTGGCTAACGGCCCCGGCTGCGCTGGCGGCAGCGCTGCCGTCCCGTGCGCCTGATCTTGCCAATGGGCAGGAAATATTCAACGTCGGCGGCTGCTCGTCCTGCCATGCGGTCCCCAACCAGCCCGACCGTCTGCGACTCGGCGGCGGCCTGCCGCTCGGCTCGCCGTTCGGGACGTTTTACGCTCCCAACATTTCGCCTGATCCTACCGACGGCATCGGGCGCTGGGGCGAGAGCGATTTCGTCAATGCCGTGATGCGGGGCATCTCGCCGGAGGGAACGCATTACTTCCCGGCATTTCCCTACGCGTCTTATCATATCGCGAAGGTGGACGATGTTCGCGATCTCTTCGCCTATCTGAAGACCTTGCCGGCGGTGCCGGGCAGGGTGCGTGATCACGACCTGCCGTTTCCGTTCAACATGCGCCGCAATGTCGGCATCTGGAAATTGCTGTTCACGGACGCCGGGCCGTTCGTGCCGGATGCAACGCGATCGCCGCAATGGAATCGCGGCGCCTATCTCGTGAACGGACTTGGCCACTGCGCGGAATGCCACAGCCCGCGCAACCTCTTGGGCGGCATCATCACCGCCCAGCGCTTTGCCGGCGGCCCCAATCCGGAAGGTGAGGGCTGGGTGCCCAACATCACGCAAAAAGGGATCGGGGACTGGAGCGAGAAGGACATCGCGGATTTCCTCGAGACCGGCGACATGCCCGAGGGCGACAGTGCGTCGGGGGCGATGCGGCCGGTGATCAAGAACCTCGCGCAGCTCACGGGCGAGGACCGCGCGGCGATGGCGGCCTATCTGAAATCGCTGCCGCCGGTCGAAGGGCCCAAGCCCCCGCCAAGGAAGCAGACGGGCGGTTAGGTGCCCCCGAACGCCTTAAATGTGATGATGGTGAGGGTGTCCTGGATGCCGGGCAGCACCTGCACCCTCTCGTTGACGAAGTGGCCGATGTCGGTGTCCTTGTCGACGTAGAACTTCACCAGCAGGTCGTATTGCCCGGCGGTGGAGTAGATTTCGGAGGCAATCTCGGCTTCGGCGAGCGCGTTGGCGACCGTATAGGATTGGCCGAGCTTGCATTTGATCTGGACGAAAAAAGGAACCATTGCAGTCACTCCGAAGGCACATCTGGCGGTCAATAGGCCAAAACCGGCCGGATTTAGCAAGCAAACTTGCTGCCCCGGGCGCAAGCAAACTTGCTGCCCCCCGGCATGCGCGCTAGGACGGATCATGGCCCCGAACCAGCAGAAAATCGCCCCATGACGACGCCCGTGGCGCTCACCATCGCAGGTTCCGATTCGAGCGGCGGCGCCGGCATCCAGGCCGATCTGAAGACCTTTGCCGCGCTCGGCGTCTATGGCGCTTCCGCCATCACGGCATTGACGGCGCAGAACACGAAGGGCGTCACCGGCATTCATGCGGTGCCGGCCGATTTCGTTGCCGCACAGATCGATGCGGTGTTCTCCGATCTCGACGTCGGCGCGGTGAAGATCGGCATGGTGGCGCAAGCTGCCAGCATCGATGCGATCGCGGCCGCGCTGTCGCGCTGGATGCCCCGCTACATCGTGCTCGATCCCGTGATGGTCGCAACTTCCGGCAACCGTCTGCTGGCGTCCGATGCCGTCGACGCCCTGCGTGCGAAGTTGATGCCGCTGGCCTCGGTGATCACGCCCAACCTGCCGGAGGCCGCTGCGCTGCTCGACGAACCGGTCGCGCGAAGCGAGGCCGAGATCGAAAGCCAGGGACGCCGCCTGCTCGCGCTCGGCTGCCGCGCGGTCCTGATCAAGGGCGGGCACGGGGAGGGCGCCGAGAGCACCGACTATCTCGTCGATGCCGAAAGCACCATTGCGCTCGCGGCACCGCGGCTCGCCACCCAAAACACCCATGGCACCGGCTGCTCGTTGTCCTCGGCGGTCGCGGCGGGACTTGCCAAGGGCGAGGATCTCGAGCGCGCGGTGCGGGGCGCCAAGGCCTGGATCAGCGCAGCGATTGCGGCCGCCGATCGCTTCAGCGTCGGCCGCGGCCACGGGCCGATCCATCATCTTCACAAGTTCTATTGACGCGCGGCCGTTGGCTGAATCGATATGGCCGCGGGCTCGCTCAATCTCTCCCGCTTGCGGGAGACGTCGCGCCCAACGGACCGCGCCGAAGGCGCGCCCGATGACAGGCTCCGGCGCGGGTGAGGGCTCTCTCGGTACGAGGGCTAACGATTGCGGAGGCACCCTCTCCCCAACCCTCTCCCGCAAGCGGGAGAGGGAGCGCACCTGCCATCGTAGCTTCCAGTGCGAATCTGATTTGGGCGGGGGCGCCTGCGGCGCCGTGTCGCCTGATTGTCGCATGCGACTGATATTCGCAGGGAGGGCGAGGCGAGGTTTGATTCGTATCTGAGGTGCCTCAAAGGTTCAATCGGTCATCCCTCTGTCACGGGATATTGTTACAGGCTGTCGCATGGGAAGTTACGATGTCAGTGACGAGAGCCCTGAAAGGCGCTTTCGCACCTTGTTCATCTCCGACGTTCATCTCGGAGCCCGCGGTTCACAAGCCGACCTTCTGCTGGACTTCCTGCGCTTCCACGACGCCGACACCATCTATCTCGTCGGCGACATCGTTGACGGCTGGGCGCTGAAATCGAGCTGGCACTGGCCGCAATCGCATAACGACCTTGTCCAGAAACTTTTGCGCAAGGCACGCAAGGGCGCCAAGGTCATCTACATCCCCGGCAATCACGACGAGTTCCTGCGCAACTATTACGGCACGCATTTCGGCGGCATCGACGTCGTCGAGAACACCGTCCACACCGGCGTGGACGGCAAGCGCTATCTCGTCATCCACGGCGACATCTTCGACCTCGTGGTGCAGAACGCACGCTGGCTCGCCCATCTCGGCGACAAGGCCTACGACTTCGCGATCCAGATGAATCGCTTCGTCAACTTCTTCCGGCGCATGTTCAAGGTGCCGTACTGGTCGCTGTCGCAATGGGCCAAGCAGAAGGTCAAGAACGCCGTCAACTATATCGGCGCGTTCGAGCAGGCGCTCGCCGCCGAGGCGCGCCGTTACGACGCCGACGGCGTCATCTGCGGCCACATCCATTATGCCGTGATCCGCGACGAGGGCGGCATCCGCTATATGAACTGCGGCGATTGGGTCGAGAGCTGCACGGCGCTGGTCGAGCACGACGATGGCCATTTCGAGATCATCACCTGGGCGGATCAGTTGCAGAAGCAGGCAGCCGTCCCACAGGTCGCGGCAAGGGCGGCTTGATGCGCATCCTGGTCGCGACCGACGCCTGGCACCCGCAAGTCAACGGTGTAGTTCGGACGCTGACCAAGCTCGCTGACGCCGCCGAGGCGCTCGACGCCGAGTTCACGTTCCTGACGCCGCAATCGTTCCGCACCTTTGCGATGCCGAGCTACCGCGACGTGCGGCTGGCGATGCCGCGGCCGGCTCGAATCGCGAAGCTGATCGAGGAAGCCCGTCCCGACAGCATCCATATAGCGACCGAAGGGCCGATCGGCCTGATGGTCCGCCGCTATTGCCGACAGCGTAAGTTGCCATTCACGACCAGCTTCCACACCCGCTTTCCCGAATATGTCCGCGCCAGGGTGCCGGTTCCGGAATCCCTGATCTGGCGGGCACTGCGCCGATTCCACAGCAGCAGCCGGGCCGTGATGGCGGCAACGCCGGCGCTCGCGCGCGAGCTTGGCGAGCGCGGCTTTGCCAATGTCGTGCTGTGGCCGCGCGGCGTCGACACCGGCCTGTTTCACCCTCGCGCCATCGATCTGTGCCTGCCGTCGCCGGTGTTCCTCTCGGTCGGCCGGGTTGCGGTCGAGAAGAATCTCGAGGCTTTCCTCGACCTCGACCTGCCCGGCACCAAGGTGATTGTCGGCGACGGCCCGGCGCGTGCCGCGCTCGAAGAGGCCTATCCCGATGCGATTTTTCTCGGCCAAAAGCATGGCGAGGACCTGGCGGACATCTATGCTGCGGCCGACGTGTTCGTGTTTCCGAGCAAGACCGACACGTTCGGCCTTGTCCTGCTGGAAGCGCTGGCAAGCGGCCTGCCGGTTGCGGCCTTCCCGGTGAAGGGACCTCGCGACGTGATCGGTGATGCGCCGGTCGGCGCGCTGGATCACGATTTGCGCAACGCCTGTTTCGCCGCGCTCGACATCTCGCGGCAGGCCTGCGTCGAATTCGCCGCCGACTATACCTGGGAGGCTTCGGCCCGGTCGTTCATCGCCAGCATTTTGGCAGCCGGCGCGGTGCTGCACGGCCGGAACGGCGCGGAACAGGCCCGCATCGTCGCCTGACGGGACAAATCCTCGCACGGAGATGTCTTGCCCGCACCTGATCCGGCGCGATAATATCTGATATGACCGAACAGCCCCTTCCGATCGGCCCCGCCGATATCGATGCCGCAGCACGCGTGATCGCGCCTTTTGCCATCCGCACCCCGCTGCTGTCCTTTCCGGTGCTCAACGAGCGCGTCGGCGCAAGGGTCTTCCTGAAGCCGGAGATGCTCCAGCGCACCGGCTCCTTCAAGTTCCGCGGCGCCTTCAACAAGGTGGCCTCGATCCCGCAGGATAAGCGCGCCGGCGGCGTCGTCGCCTTCTCCTCAGGCAACCATGCCCAGGGCGTGGCGGCGGCGGCGAAGATTCTCGACATGCACGCGACCATCGTGATGCCTGCGGATGCGCCGCTGTCGAAGCGCGAGCGCACCAAATCCTATGGCGCCGAGGTCGTGCTGTACGACCGCGACCGCGACGATCGCGAGGCGATTTCGCGCGGCATCGCCGAGAAGCGCGGCGCCACGCTGGTCAGACCCTATGACGATCCGTTCGTGATCGCGGGGCAAGGCACCGCCGGCCGCGAGATCGCCGAGGACATGGCGGCGCTCGGCCTCGCGCCCGATATCGTTGTGGCGCCGGCCTCCGGCGGCGGCCTGATCGCGGGCGTCGCAACCGCGGTGAAGGCGCGCTATCCGCTGGCCCAAATCGTGGTGGCCGAACCGGAAGCCTTCGACGATCACGGCCTTTCGCTGACGGCAGGCCACCGCGAGCCGCATGCGCCCGCTGGCCGCACCATCTGCGACGCGCTGATGGCCTTGATCCCCGGCGAGATGACGTTTGCGATCAACAGCAAGCTGCTGGCGCGCGGCGTCACCGCATCGGACAAGGAAGTCGGCGCCGCCGTTGCCTTTGCCTATCGCGAGCTGAAGCTCGTGGTCGAGCCCGGCGGCGCCGTCGGCCTCGCCGCGCTGCTTGCGGGGCGTCTCGACGTTGCCGGCAAGAACGTCGTCATCGTGCTCTCCGGCGGCAACGTCGACGCCGATCTGTTTGCCGAGCTGGTTGCGTGATTCCATGATCTTCTGATCTTTTGACATAAAGAAGGGTGGAGCGTTGCCGCTCTGCCCTTCAATCGCATATGACGTGAGAGCTTGGGGCGATGAAGCTTCTCCAGCGTCATGGTCGGGGTTGTTCCGGCCATCCACGCCTTGCAGCACAAAGAACGTGGATGCCCGGGACATAGGCGAGCGGAAGCGACGCCGTCCTTCAGACGGCTTTGCCCGGGCATGACGATCTTTCGTGAATGTTCATATGTGATCTCCCTCTCCGCAAGCGGGAGAGGGAGCGCACACCGTTACTTCGCGATCAGTGCATGAAACTCCGATGGTTGTTGCCGCCACTCATGCTCGGGGCCTGGTTCATCGACTGCCGGAAATTGTTACCGCCCATGCGGTTCGGCATCGTATTGAGTTGCGGGCGGCTGTTCTGCTGGCTGTTTTGCACCTGGATCTTGTTCACCGGATTGTTGTTGAGCTTCACGATACCGGTGTTGCCGTTATTGATGCGGATCGGGTTGGTCTGCGTCTGAACCGGCTTGACGTCGACATTCGCGCCACCCTTGCCGACATTCACCGGCATGCTGACGATCTTGCCGGGGTTGCCGGAATTCTGCGTGTTATTGCTCGCGGGCAGCGTCACGATCTTGCCGATGCCGCCGTTGTTGGTCGTGGTGTTGGTCGGCGCGGGCAGGGTGACGATCTTGCCCGGGGTCTGCGACGGCGTGCCGTTCTGCTGGTGGCCCGCCGGCAAATTGACGATCTGGCCGCCATGACCGAGCTCGCCGATGATGTTGCTGTCGACCGGCTTCTGCACGATCGGCAGGTTGCCGCTGATCTGCGCGCCATTGCCCTGCTGGACCAGCGGCTTGTATTTGGGCTGGTCGAGATTTCCGAGCTTGAAGGTCGGGTTGATGTTCTGCGGAGCCAGAAACTTGGTCGCCTGCATCAACGGGACCAGCTTCGGCTGCGCCTGGAGCTTCAGCGCGACTGGCGCATAGGGGCTGTTGCTGTAGCTGTCATAGAAGCTCTTGTAGGCGACCGGCGAGTTCGCGAGCACCGTCTTGTGCCAGGCCTGCGAGATCTGGAGGTTGGAGAGCAGCCAGCGGATGTGGTCGCACAGCGGGTCGTGCGGATACATCTGGATGAACTCCTGATAGTATTCGGGGCGGCCTTCGGACACGACGTAGTCATAGGCCTGACGCGTCGAACGGCTCGGCAGATTGGAGGCCATCTGCACCACCGGCGCGTTCACCGGCGCACGGCTCGCGGCAACAGCGGTGTCGCCGAAGAAAGCGAAGTCCGAGGTCAGCGACGAGCTTTCCCACGGAATCTGCGCGCCGCTGGTGGTCTGGTTGACCTCGAGACGCACGCGCTTGAACAGCTGCTCGATCGGCACGTTGGGCTCGCGCGCGACGTTGAGGAACGCCTGGGTGTAGGGGCTGTGGCCGCCGGTGCCGTCCTGCGCTTCCGCGCCCGGCGCCGTCGAGTAACCGACGATCGAGCCGTTCGGCGCATCGACGATGGCAAGGCCGCGGCCGGCGTCGTTGATGGTTGGGAACGGGTTGTTGCGGCAGGCATCGAGGATGACGATGCGCATGCGACTCGGGATCGCCTCCAGCGTCGACATCACGTCGACGAGGCGCACCGAGTTGTTGACGAGTTCGGTGGGGCTGGAAACCCTGGCGTCGACGGGAACCAGATAGTTCTCGCCGGCGAGCTGCACGCCATGACCGGCGTAATAGACCATCGCCACCGTGTTGGGACCGCGCGAAGCGACCTTGGCGGAGAAGTCCTGCACCACGCGCAGCATGTCGTTCTGGGTCAGGTCGGTCGCGGCGACCACTTCGAAGCCGGCCGAATTCAGGAACTGCGCCATCGACTGCGCGTCATTGTCGGGGTTCCGGAGCTGCGGCGCGTTCTGGTAATTCGAATTGCCGATCACCAGCGCCACCCGCTGCTCCGGACCTTGCAGCGCGGTCGGCGCAGGCTCGACAGGGGCGACTTGCGCGGAAACGGGACCGCAGGCGAAGCCAATCAGGCTCCCCAGCAGGCCCGCACACATCAGGAAAGGCTTTAAGCGGAACATGGCGTGCTCCTTTGGCACTTCATCTCGGATACGAGATTGGTTGCCGGCAAGCTTGGCCGCGTTCGACCCTCTGGTCCGTGATCGCGATCACCATGGTCCCATGCGTGATCTGAATCACGCAGACAGCAGGGGCTACGGATGCTTCCTGATCAGGAAGGGCATGATCAGCTAGGGCAAGTTCAGGATGATTCGATTGGTCCGTGATGCTGCAAGCATCTTGCACTCGAATTTGAATGGCCTTCTCGAAACCGACTGTCTATCGTGAACTCATGTCGCGCTTCGTGTGTCTATCTCTTGCCATCATTCTGTCGCTGATGTCGATTGCAGCTACGGCTGCGCCGATCAAGAAACGGCCGGCGCAAGCTTGGCATGGCTACGGCTTCCTGCCGGGCTATCGCCAGCCGCTCAGCAACAGCATTCCGCTCTACAAACAGAAGGAGGCGATGCGCCGCATGTCGCGCAGCGATCGCCGCCACTGGTACATCGATCCGGTCCCCCAATATTACGGCTGGGATGGCGACTGGCACTATTTCGGCCGGCCCGGCTTTGGCGGCGGCCGCTACAATGGCGGCAGCTTCGGTCCATGCTGGACGCGGACACCGATCGGCGCGGTGTGGAATTGCGGGTGAGGAGCCGGAGCGTCCGGGACATGCGCGTGAGCGGCGCTGCTGCCTGATACTCCGTCATTGCGAGCCAACGGGTCCGCGCGAAGCGCGGCCCGATGACAGGCTCCGCGCAGCAATCCAGAGTCTTTCCGCGGCGGCAGTCTGGATTGCTTCGCTGCACTCGCAACGACGAGAGCAAGCAGCGTGCTCCTCTCTCTCACCGTCACCCTGAGGTGTGCGCGTCGCGGGGCAAACGCGCCGCGGAGCAAGCCTCGAAGGGCGACGGCCCAGCAGCATTCCGGCCGTTCATCCTTCGAGGCTCACAGCGCAGTGCAAATGCACTGCGCTGCTCGCACCTCAGAATGACGGAATTGAGAGTTGCGCGTCCTTGTCTTACGAGAAGAACGCGATCTTTTCGGCTTGGGTCATGCGGCGGAGCGGGGCCAGCGGATCGTTGGCGGGAGTGCGGGGCTTTTGCAGCATGCCGCTGGCGAGGATGGTGGCGCCGAGTGACTGTTCGGGCATTGCCATGGGCATGGGCGAGGGCATCGGCAGCGTTGCGGTCGATACCATCGCCGGCGCGGGGCGCTCCATCACCTCGGCAGCGGCCGCTGCGATGGCATCGGTGAGGCGCGCGAGCGATTCCATCGCGATCGGCGCCTCGGCTGCCTGCGGCTCTTCCGCAATCGTTGCGGCCGGCTCGGGCGCGACCGGCTCCGGGATTTCGGCGGCGATCGGCGCTCCGACTTCCGCGACAATCGGCTCGGGAATTGCCGCGGCGATCTCGACGGGCTCGACGAACTCGTCGAAGTCCGGATCGGGCGCGGCCATCTCCATCGCGATCCGCTCAAGCACGGCTTCGTCCTCGGCGTCCGCGGCCGCATCGAACGGAAGCTCTTCGGCGGTCTCGGCGAGGGCGGCAGGCGCGTCCTCAGCCGCGGCGAAGCTCTCTTCCACCGCGACATGGCTTTCGGCGATGACCTCCGGTTCGACCGCTGCGTCCATCGCCTGCCCGGCCAGAGACATCGCTTCAACGGCCGCTTCCGTTTTAGGAGCCGCGGCGATATCGGGCGCTTCGCTCGCCATCGCGGGGGCCTCCTGCGCCGGGGAGGGCGGCGCCGCCGCCTGCGGCGCTGCGCTGTCGTTGCCATCGGTCTGCGCGACCCGGTCCTTCAGGAGATCGAAAGCGGCCGCAAGGTCGGCGCGCGGGTCGACGCTCAAAACCTGCGTGCAGGCGCTCTCGATGGCGGCGAGCTGCGAATCAATCAGATCGCAGATTCGCCCATCGGCGCCGATCTCGCGCCAGCGCCAGGAGATCTCCTTGATGATGCGCACGCCGCGCTGGATCGGCCCGACGCTGGCCTCGGCCGCGGCAGGGTCGAACGCTGCGATCGCGATCGTCTCGGCCTCGCGGATGGCGTGGCGGATCTGGACCAGCGCCTCGGGCAAGCGGTCCTCGATGACGGTTTGTCGCTGTGCCGCAAGGGTTTCCTCGATTTTCGCGACCGCATCGAGCACCATGCTGGTGTCGGCATTGCGGTTGCGCCTGGCAAATTCGCCAAGGAACCAGCGGCCGCGCGCAGTCTCCATGAAGGCTTCGCGGATCGCGTCGTAGTCCTGCTCGTTCGGCTCGGCCGCACGGGCAGACATAGGCGAGAGGGCAAATGCTTCAGAGGCCATGTCATTCTCGTCGCGCAAATCACTACGCGTTACGCTAACGATCACCACGATATCGACCGAATCGCAATTGGTTTGATGGCGCCCGAATCACAAATCCCCATCGCAGCGTTCGAAAAGCGGCGATTCGCCGTGCGGCTGGCGCTGTTCTATTCGGCGGTGTTCGCGGTCTCGGGCACGCATCTGCCGTTCTTTCCGGTCTGGCTGAAGGCGATCGGCATCGACGCCGCCTGGATCGGCATCATCAACGCGCTGCCGGCAATCACGCGATTTACCACGCTGCCCTACGCCACGGCCCTTGCCGAAAAGCGCCATGCCGTTCGCGCGGGCATGATGGTGTCGGTGCTGGCGACGGCGGTGGGCTTTGCCGCGGTTGGCTTGCAGCAGCAGCCGCTGGCGCTGCTCGTGATCTATGCGCTGACCTGCATGATGTGGACGCCGACGATCCCGCTCACCGACGCCTATGCGCTGCGCGGCGTCGCCCGTTACGGCATCGACTACGGGCCGGTACGGCTGTGGGGCTCGGCGGCCTTCGCCGCCGGCTCGCTCGCGTGCGGCTATCTCGTCGACATCGTTGCCGCGCAAGAGCTGATCTGGGTCATCGTCGCATGGGCCGTCGTGGCAGTGCTCGCCAGCCTGTTGCTCCGGCCGCTGGACGATGTGCGGCGAAGGAGCGCGGAGATGCCCGCCAGCAAGGCGCTGCTGCGCGATGCCGGCTTCTGGGCCGTCATCCTCTCGGCGGCTCTGATCCAGGGCAGTCACGTCGCCTATTACACGTTCTCGGCCATCAACTGGCAGGCCCATGGCCTCGGCGGGCTGACCATCGCCGGCCTCTGGACGCTCGGCGTGATCGCCGAGATCGTCGTCTTCGCGCTGTCGCCGCGCTTTTCGCTGCATCCATCCTCGCTGATGGCGATCGGCGGCGCGAGCGCCGTCGTGCGCTGGGTCGTCACCGCCCATGATCCGCCGCTCGCGCTGCTCGCGCTCGTGCAACTGGGGCACGGCCTGACCTTCGGAATGACCATCCTCGGCACCATGAATCTTCTGGTGCAGCGCGTGCCGTTGCATCAGATCGCGCGCGGGCAGGGCTATTATGCCGCCTGCATCGGTATGTTGGGCGCGACGACCTCGATCGCATCAGGCGCGATCTACGCCCGCATCGGCGACGGGCTGTATTACGTCATGGCCGCAATGGCCGGCCTCGGTGCGCTCCTGATCTGGTCGGCGCGGCACCGGCTCAAGGCTCATCCCCAGAGCGAGGGGTCCGGCGGATAGACCAGGCTGTCGTCGTAACGCAGCCCGTGATTGCGGTCGCGTGCCAGCAGCAGGGGACCGTCGAGATCGACGAAGCGCGCCTGCGGGGTGACCAGCATCGCCGGTGCCATCGACAGCGAGGTTGCGACCATGCAGCCGATCATGATCTCGAAGCCGAGCGCCTGCGCCGCATCGGCCATGGCGAGGGCCTCGGTGAGGCCGCCGGTCTTGTCGAGCTTGATGTTCACGGCGTCATAGCGCGCGCGGAGCGACGCAAGCGAAGAGCGGTCATGCACGCTCTCGTCGGCGCAGACCGCGAGCGGCCGCTTGATCCGCGCCAGCGCGTCGTCCTTGCCGGCCGGCAGCGGCTGCTCGACCAGGGTGACGCCGGCGGCGTCGCAGGCGGCGAGGTTGTATTCCAGATTGGCCTCGGTCCAGGCCTCGTTGGCGTCCACGATCAGCTCCGATTCGGGGGCGGCCTTGCGCACCGCCGCGATTCTGGCGTCGTCGCCATCGCCGCCGAGCTTGATCTTGAGCAGCGGCCGGTGCGCCGCCCTGGCGGTCGCGGCCGCCATCGCCTCGGGGGTGCCGAGCGAGATGGTGTAGGCCGTGGTGCGCTCGCCCGGCACCGGGCGGTCCAGGAGGCTCCAGGCGCGCAGGCCCGCCGCCTTGGCCTCGAGGTCGATCAGGGCGCAATCCAGCGCGTTGCGGGCGGCCCCTGGCGGCATGGCGGCTTGCAGGGCCTGCCGGGTGAGACCGCCAGCCACGGCGTCCTGCATGGCCTGGATCGCCGCAAGCGCAGCTTCCGGGGTCTCGCCATAGCGCGGATAGGGCACGCACTCGCCGCGGCCTGTCTGGCCGTCCCTTCTGACCTCGGCTACGACGGTCACGGCCTCGGTCTTGGCGCCCCGGCTGATCGTGAAGCTGCCGGCGATCGGGAAGCGCTCGATTCGCGCGGCCAAGGCCGGAACTTTGCTGGAAGTCATTTTGAACTCTGGCGAAATCTGAACCTGCTAGTTACCTGTTGCAACTAACAATGGCCAGCTGGGGTACCTTTTCTAGGTAAGGGCGCGTGCGCATCCATCACTTTTTCTCCGCCCTGGCAGGGAGCGGACATCTTGAATAGCGATCCGAAGCTGGAGCGGATTGCCAAGGGCAATGCGCTGGCACTCTGCGCCACCGGAACCTGGACCGCGAGCTTCGCGCCGGTCCTGGAACGGATGGTCGCGGACGCCGAGAAGCTGGCCGGCGGATCGCAGAGCATCTTCATCGACGTGTCCGAGATCGCCCAGCTCGACACTTTCGGCGCCTGGCTGATCGAGCGGCTGCGTCGCAGCCTCACCCAGGGTGCCGTCGAGGCGCAGATCGCAGGCCTCTCCGCCAACTATTCGACTCTCGTCGACGAGGTCCGCCGGGTCAGGGCCACGCCCGTGATCGACACCGGTGCGATCACCATCACCGGCATGCTGGAGCAGATCGGCCGGGCCGTGGCCGGTGTTGCCGGCACGGTGGCAGGCTTGGTCGACATGCTCGGCGCGGTGCTCGCGGCGTGCGGGCGCGTGCTGATCCATCCGCGCTCGCTCCGCCTGACCTCGACCGTGCATCATCTGGAGCAGGTCTGCTGGCGCGCGGTGCCGATCGTGGTGCTGATCACCTTCCTGATCGGCTGCATCATCGCCCAGCAGGGCATTTTCCACTTCCGCCGGTTCGGCGCCGATCTCTTCGTCGTCGACATGCTCGGCGTGCTGGTGTTGCGCGAGATCGGCGTCTTGCTCGTCGCGATCATGGTCGCTGGCCGTTCGGGCAGCGCCTACACCGCCGAGCTCGGCTCGATGAAAATGCGCGAGGAGATCGACGCGCTGCGCACCATGGGTTTTGATCCGATCGAGGTCTTGGTGTTGCCGCGCATGCTGGCGCTGGTGCTGGCGCTGCCGATCCTGGCCTTCCTCGGCGCCATGGCCGCGCTCTACGGCGGCGGTCTCGTTGCCTGGCTCTATGGCGGCGTCGAGCCCGAAGCCTTCCTGCTGCGGCTGCGCGACGCCATTTCGATCGACCATTTCATCGTCGGCATCGTCAAGGCTCCGGTGATGGCTGCCGTGATCGGCATCGTCGCCTGCGTCGAGGGGTTAGCTGTGCAGGGCAGCGCGGAATCGCTTGGACAGCACACGACATCCTCGGTGGTGAAGGGGATTTTCTTCGTCATCGTCATGGATGGCGTGTTCGCGATCTTCTTCGCCTCGATCGGGATGTGACGATGGCTGGCGATATCCAAAACCCCATCATCCGGGTCCGCGACATCACCGTGCAGTTCGGCACGACGCGCGTACTCGATGGCCTCAACCTCGACGTCAAGCGCGGCGAGATTTTGGGCTTCGTCGGCCCCTCCGGTGCGGGCAAATCGGTGTTGACGCGCACCATCATCGGACTCGTGCCGAAGGTTGCCGGCAGCATCGAGGTGTTCGGTGTCGATCTGGATGCGTCCAATACATCGCAGCGCCGCAACGTGGAGCGGCGCTGGGGCGTGCTGTTTCAGCAGGGCGCGCTGTTCTCCTCGCTGACCGTGCGGCAGAACATCCAGTTTCCGATGCGCGAATATTTGCGGGTCTCGCAGCGGCTGATGGACGAGATCACCATCGCCAAGCTCACCATGGTCGGCCTCAAGCCCGAGGTGGCCGAGCGCTTTCCGTCAGAGCTCTCCGGCGGCATGATCAAGCGCGTGGCGCTGGCGCGCGCGCTGTCGCTCGATCCGGACCTCGTCTTCCTGGACGAGCCGACCTCGGGCCTCGATCCGATCGGCGCCGGCGATTTCGACGAGCTGGTCAGGACGCTCCAGCGCACTTTGGGCTTGACCGTTTTCATGGTAACGCACGACCTCGACAGCCTTTACACAGCTTGCGACCGCATCGCCGTTTTAGGGAACGGTAAGATCATTGCGGCAGGGTCGATCGCCGACATGCAGGCCTCGCAGCATCCCTGGCTGAGGCAATATTTCCATGGCAAGCGCGCTCGCGCGGTGATGGGCTGAGGTGCCGGAGTAGCTGATGGAAACGCGGGCAAATTACGTATTGATCGGATCGTTCACGCTGGCGGTGATCGCCGCGGCGATCGGCTTCGTGCTGTGGTTCCAGTCACTGCACACCACCAAGCAGCGCAGCCCGCTGCGCGTCGTGTTCGAGGGCCCGGCGGCAGGCTTGCGCAACGGCGGTAGCGTCAATTTCAACGGTATCCGGGTGGGTGAGGTGGTCTCGGTGAAGCTCGACAACCCGCGGCGGGTTGTCGCACTCGCCATGGTCGAGAACAACGCCCCGATCCGCAAGGACACCCTCGTCGGTCTCGAATTCCAGGGCCTCACCGGCGTTGCCGCGATCTCGCTCAAGGGCGGCGAGGAGGCGGCGCCTGCGCCGCCGCTCGACGAGGACGGCATTCCGACACTGACGGCCGATCCCAACAAGCTCCAGGACGTCACCGAGGCGATCCGCGGCACGCTCCAGAACATCAACAAGATCGTCGCCGACAATCAGGAGTCGGTGAAGAACTCGTTGAAGAACCTCGAGACCTTCACCAATTCGCTCGCGCGCAACTCCGAGAAGATCGATGGCGTGATGGCCAAGGTCGACGGCGTGGTGCTCAAGGCCGACAGCCTCATGCTCGGCCTCAACACGCTGGCCGGTGGCAAGGATGGCGGCGAGCTGTTCCAGGCCGTGAAGTCGATCCGCGAACTGGCCGATGACTTCGACAAGCGCTCCGGCGCCCTGATGACTGACGGCCGCCGCACCCTCGGCGACATCAGCCGCGCCGTGAACAACTTTGATCGCAATCCGACCCGCGTGCTGTTCGGCGCCAGCAACAGCGCGCCACCGCCGGCGCCCGCGCCTGAGCCGGCGAAGCCCATACCCGCGAACGAGCGCAAACGGCAGTAGCGGCCTCCCTCTCTCCTCCGTCATTGCGAGCGAAGCGAAGCAATCCAGACTTCCTCCGAGGAAGCAGTCTGGATTGCTTCGTCGCAAGGGCTCCTCGCAATGACGGTGCTTGTTGAGACGCCGCAATTCCCCAATGGCGCGGTGAGTTACTGGCGCAAATGACGAACCCAAACAAAAAAACGGAGGCCGTAAGGCCTCCGTTTTCATTCGCTATTCGCTCCCCGCCATTGGCGAGCTTCGTCTTACCCCAGCCGTCCCGCAGCATGCGCGAGCAGGGTGTAGACCAGGCCCGTCTCCGAGGTCAGGTGGTTGCGCAGCTCTTGCGGGCCGCGGCCGTCGCGGGCGACTTCGTCGAGCAGGCGCTCGAACTCGGCGACATAGCGGTCGACCGTGCCCTTGAAGTTGCGGTCGGCGCGGTACTTGCGGGCGACCTCGTCAAAGGCCTTCTGGCCGGCGGGCGTGTAAAGGCGCTTGGTGAAGGCCTTGTTCTCGCCGCGCTGGTAGCGGTCCCACATCTCGGAGGCGAGGTTGCGGTCCATCAGCCGGCCGATGTCGAGCGACAGCGATTCCAGCGGATTGCCGCCACCCTGCGGCGCCTGCGGCTGCGGAGCGGGTGCCGCGCGACCGCGCGGGGCCTCACGTCCGGCCGGAGCACCCTGGTTGGCGTCCGTGCGGCTCAGCAGGTCCGACAGCCAGCCGTCACGACCCTGGTCGTTGCCGGCCGGTGCGACCGGCGGCGCCTCGGTGCGGCGCGAGGCCGGCATGCCGAGATCCGGCGGAGGCAGGGTGGAGGCACTGCCGGTGTCGCGCATGCGCGTCTCGGTGCCGCGGCCGCCGACCGCTGCCATCGCCGGTTCGTCCTGGCGCTGCTGCACGGTGGCGCGGCCCGTCGTGGTGACGTCGAGGCCGCGGCCATGCTGGGCCACGATGCGGTTGAGCTCGGCAAGCGCCTCGATCTGGTCGACGATCACCTTGCGCATCTGCGCAGTGCTCTCGGCGGCCTCCTGCGGCATCTCGAGCACGCCGCGGCGCAGCTCGTTGCGGGTGGCTTCGAGCTCGTTGTGCATCTCGAACGCCATCTGCTTCATGCTGGAGACGAGGTTGCCGAACTTCTCGGCCGACTGCTTGAACATCGCATCCGCCTCGTCGGTGGTCTGGCGGTAGATGTCGTGCATGGTCTCGATGGTCTGACGGTGCTCCTCTTCGGAGGCCGAGCGCACCGCCTCGAACTGGCGGGTGATCGCGGCGGATCCCGCACCGGCTGTCTCCGCCACGACGCGGGCGATGTCGCGGGCACGCTCCTCGGCGGCGGCAAGCGATTCATCGAGCAGGCCGGTGAAACGCGACAGCCGCTGGTCGAGATCGGTCGTGCGCAGGTCGATCGTGGTGACGAGGGATTCCAGCGCCTGCTTGCGTTCGGCGAGCGAAGCGGTGGTGTTCTTGTTGCTCTGCTCGACGACCTGCGCGGCATCGACGAGTGCCTTGCCGTGCGCGTCGAACTGGGTCGACAGCTCGCCGAGATCCAGCAGCGCCTTCGTGGTCTTGCTGTTGAAGACGTTGAGCTGGTCTTCGAGGTTCTGGGTCGCCGCGCCGTTGCGCGAGGTGACGTCGTTCATCGCCGAGACGAAATCGGCAACACGCGTTACCAGCGCCCGCTCGAGCGAGTTGAGGTTGTCGTGGGCGCCGGTCAGCACCTCCTGGAGCAGGATGTTGCCTTCGCGCAGGCGCTCGAACAGGGCCACCGTGTCGGTGCGCAGGATCTTGCTGGTCTCCTGCATCTCGGTGACGGCCGCGATCGAGACCTGACGCGACTGATCGATCGCCGCGCGCGAGGCCTGCTCGAGGTCCTTGAGCGACTTGTTGACCGCGCCAGTGGCAATCTCGCTCGCCGAGTTGATGGTGCGGGCGACTTCGGAGCCGTTGCCCATCATGGTCTGCGAGAACGCGTGCCCGCGCGTTTCGATCGACTTCAGCGCGTCGGAGGTGACGCGGTCGATGTCGAGCGTGAGCTGGCTGGTCTTCGAGCCGATCGCATCCACCAGCGAACCGCGCTTGGCGTCGATCATGTTCGCGAGGCGGTCGGACTGCTGCTGCACGTAGGTGACGATTTCGTCGGTCTTGCCGGTCATGGCCTGGCCGAAGCTGCTGCTGGCGGCGAGCACCGAACGCTCGACATCGGCCGAGCTCGACTTGACCCGCGAGCTCGCCTCGTTGGAGGCGTTGATCAGCGCGTTCTGGGCGTTGAGCGCGCTGGTCTGGATGTCGTTGGTCGCATTGGCCGTAGCCGTGCTCAGGGTGCGCTCGATCTCGGTCGAGATGGTGCGGATCTGGCTCGCGGCGTCCGCCGACGTCGAGGTCAGCGAGCTCTGCGCCTCGCGTGCACTGTTGAGGATGGTCGAGGCCGTGTCGGCACCGACCGCGGTCAGGGTGCGCTCGATGTCCGTGGTCAGGGACTTGATCTGACCCGCCGCATCGCTCGATGCGGAGATCAGCGTGCCCTGGGCCTCGCGCACGCCGCTGGTGAGCGCCTCGATGGTGGCGCCGCCGGCGGTCGCCAGCGCGCGCTGCATCTCGGCCGCCAGCGAGCGGACTTGGCCGGTCTGTTCCGCCGAGACCGCGAGCAGGGTGCTCTGGGCGTCGCGCGCGCTGGTCGTGATCGTCTCGGCGGTCATCTGGCCCGCCTGCGACAGCGAGCGATGCATCTCGGCCGCGAGCGACTTGACCTGGCTCGCCGCGTCCGAAGACGCCGTGACCAGGGTGTTCTGGGCCTCGCGGGCGCCGGTCATGATGGTCTCTGCCGTGGAGGTGCCCGCCATCGAGAGCGAGCGCTGGACGTCGGAGGACAGCGCCTTGATCTGGTTGGCGGTCTCGGTCGAGGTCGCGATCAGCGTGCTCTGCGCATCGCGTGCGCCGGCAGTAATCGACTCGGCCGTAGCGGAGCCGGCCATCGACAGCGAGCGCTGGACGTCGGAGGACAGCGCCTTGATCTGGTTGGCGGTCTCGGTCGAGGTCGCGATCAGCGTGCTCTGCGCATCGCGTGCGCCGGCAGTGATCGACTCGGCCGTAGCGGAGCCGGCCATCGACAGCGAGCGCTGCACGTCGGCGGTGAGCGTCTTGACGTGGTTGGCCGCGTCCGAAGAGGCGGTGACGAGCGTGGTCTGCACCTCGCGGGCGCCGGCCAGGATCGAGGCCGCGGTTGCCGAGCCTGCCGCCGACAGCGTGCGTTCGACGTCGGCCGAGAGCGACTTGATCTGGTTGGACGCATCGCCCGATGCCGCGACCAGGGTCGACTGCGCCTCGCGGGCGCTGGTCAGGATCGAGTTGGCAGCGCCCGTGCCCACCGCGGTGAGCGCGTGCTCGACCTCGGCGGAAGTCATTTTGAGCTGGGCGTTGACGTCGGAGGAGACCGTCATCAGCGACTGCTGGGCGGTGCGGGCGCCGGTCTGGATCGTCTCGCTGGTGTTGACGACGAGGTTGGTGAGCGAACGCTCGGCGTCCTCGACATGCGAGCGAATGGTGGTGGAGATCATTTCGGCGCGGGACATCATGTCCTCGCTGGCCTGGCGTCCGCTGCTCTCGATGCGGCCGGCGACAGCCTCGACGCGCGAGCCGAGCAGGTCTTCGAACTGCGCCACGCGCACGTCGATGTCGTTGGCGACCGAGCCCACCTTGGTCTCGATGGCCTGTTGGATATCCTGGAAGCGCGCGGTGACCGTGTCGGTCAGGTGCATGCTGCGGCCGTCGATCACCTCGGTGACGCCGGTGATGCGGCGGTCGACCGCCTCGATCGCCTGCGCGGTGCCGTCCGTGAGCGTCGAGGTCAGGAGGCTGAGACGCGTGTCGATCGACTGCACGGCCTGCGAGGCGCCGTTCGTCACCGCGGAGGTCAGGTAGGTGAGACGGGTGTCGATGGACTCGAGCGCCTGCGATGCGCCGCCGGTGAGCGTCGTCGTGAGATGCGTCAGCCGCGTGTCGATCGTCTGGATCGTCTGCGACGCGCCGTCGGTCAGCGACGTCGTCATTTGGGTGAGGCGGGAGTCGATGGATTCGAGCGCCTGGGATGCGCCGCCGGTGAGCGTCCTCGTGAGATGCGTCAGCCGCGAGTCGATCGACTGGATCGCCTGGGTGGCGCCATCCGTCAGCGACGTTGCGAGCGTGTTGAGGCGTTCATCGATGGTCTCGGTCACGGACTTCGCGCGGGTATCGAACGACTGTTCGAGGGCCGCAGCGCGGCCGCCGAGCTGCTCGTCGAAGGTCTTGATGTGGCTTCCGATGGTGCCGTCGAGACTGGTGATCTTGCCGTTCAGCGACGAGTCGAGGTTGGTGACGCGCTCGCCGATCGTGGTCTCGAACTGCACCAGGCGCTGGTCGAGCTGCGCGGTGATCTGGCCGCCGTTCGAGGTGAAGCGGGTGTCGAAATTGTCGACATAGGTCTTCAGCGTCTCGGCGATGTCCTGCGTGCGCTGGCCCAAGCGCTCGACGATCTCGCCGCCGAAGGTCTTCACGGTGCGGTCGAACTCGGAGATGTGGCGCGTGATCAACGCGCCCAGCGTACCGGAGTCGCGGGCGAACTTCTCGACCAGTTCGGAGCCCTGGTTCTTCACCAGCTCATCGAACGCGCTCATCTGGAGCGACAGCGAATCGTGCGCGGTCTCGGTCTGGCTCACCACCTTGGCGACCAGCGTGTTGACGGTGGCGTCGAGCGCCTCGCTCGCCTTGTCGCCAGAGGTCATGATCTGGCCGGCAAGCCGGTTGCCGGCGTCGTCGATCTTGGCGGAGAGATCGTTGGAGCGCAGCTCGAGCTCGAGGAGCAGCGAGTCCGACGAATTCTTCAGGGAGTCGTGCACCTGCTCGGTGCGCTCGGAGATGCCGTCGACGATCGCGGCGGAACGCTGCTCGAACTCGCCGGTGATGCGGTCGATGCGCTCGTTCAGCATCTCGTGGACGCGATCGGCGAGGTCGACGAACTCGTCGTGGACGTGGCCGGTCTTGAAGTTGAGGCTGGTGGTCAGTCGCTCGCTGGCGTCGAGCACCGCGCGCGTGGTCTCGTTGCTGGCTTCCTCGAGACGGTCGAGCAGATCGCCGCCACGCTCGCCGAGCGCGAGGATCATGTTGTCGCCGGCGTTGCTCAGTGCCCCCGTGATATGGGCGCCGCGCTCTTCCAAAGCGCCGGTGATGCTCTTGGCGACTTCGTCGACGCGCGAGGCGATCGCGTCCGAGATCAGCGCGATGTCGTGGCGCAGATCAATTTGCACGCCGGAGATGGCGCTACGAACCTGCTCGGCCTGGCCGACCAGGTTGTCGCGCTGATGTGCGATGTCCTGGAGCAGGGCGCGGATGCGCACTTCATTGTCGGAATAGGCGCGTTCCAGCGCTGCGACCTCGTTGGCGACCAGCGTCTCGAGTTCGCCGGCGCGCGCGATCGCGCGCTCGATGCCGTCGCCCATCGCCGCGACCTCGCGGCGGATGGCCTGGCCGACGGTGACCATGGAATCGGAAGCCGAACCTTCCGGCTCGGAGAAGCGCATCGCCACCTGCGCCATGGCCTGTGCGATCATGCGCATTTCCTGGCCGCGCCAGACCAGGCTCGCTAGGAAGTAGAATAGCATGATGGGCGCAAAGAACATCGCGATCAGACCGGCGACGACGAGCACGCCGCCGCTCTGGCCCATGGCAGCCTGGATCGAGGGCAGGAAGCCGACGCTCAGCGCAGCGCAGGCTGCAAGCCAGATGCCGGCGAAGATGGTGGCGAAGGTGTAGACGCTGCGGGCAGGGCGGCCCTTCTGAAGCGCCTGGAGCAACTGGCCGATGGTCTCGCGGTCGTCATTGGCGGCGCGGCGTGAGGTCCGGGGCTCCTCCATCGGCTCGAACACGGCCCGCTCGTTGGCGGCCTGACGCGGCTCGAAGGCCGGTTCGTCGAACATGGGAGGCGTTGGCGGCGCCACCTGTGGCGCCGTTTCATTGCGCATCGACGCGTTGCGGCTGGTGTCCGCGGCGGTGTCGCTGATGTTCAGGGCTTCCTGGATCGCAGAAAGCGCAACTTCTGTCGGGTCTTTGACCTTTTTCGGAGTGTTCGCCATGTTCAGTCCGAGCCCTCGTTACTTGTACGCGTCCCCCCGCGAGCCCTGCGCGCGACGCAAGCCCACAGATCGGATCATGCCGCTTATGCGGATCTCCGAGCCATCCCCACCCGGACGGCTTGTCCGCCAATTTCCGCAACATCCTATTGGCAGAGCGTCGCGAATGAAATGCCCGCGGTTAAGACAATCTTAATCATCGTTAACAGGATCGCGCCCTAACGCCTTAGCAACAAATGAAATTCTCCACCGAACTCGGCTGATTGCGGCGACTTTTCGTCAATAAACCGGCGGAATTGCGTAAAACGGTCCAAACATTTCGTTAACCATTTCCATGCTTGGGTGGGCGGAACCTTGCCGCCGGACCGGCGGAATGTCGCGCGATGCCGGGGCCTGCGCCATGACGCCTGATCTGCAACGGATGGAATGGATGCCCTCGCCCCCGCTTGCGCCCGTCGACAGCCCGCTCGACCTCGACCACCTCTCGCGCATGACTCTCGGCGATGCCGAGCTGGAACAGGAAGTGCTGGCGATGTTCGCCGAACAGACGATCCGGCTGGTCGCGGCGATGGCGGCGATGCCTGCCGAGGCCGGGGCACTCGCGCACAAGCTCAAGGGCTCGGCGCGCGGAATTGGCGCCTTTGCCGTGGCGGATGCCGCCGCCAGCCTGGAGACCGCGATCCGGACCGGCCACAGCCGGCCCGATGCTTTCGCCGCGCTGAAGGAGGCGGTGGCCGAGGTCCGCGCCGCGATCGAGGCGATCTTGAAGCACTAGAGGCTTCTCCGTTCCGATTGAATCGGAACGGGGCTCTAGATTCTCGTTTTGACGCGTTTTCTTCACGCGAACCGGGGTCCACTTCGCTAGAAAACGCTCTAGGCCGGCGCCCGCAGGATGCGGCTGCCTTGCGCACCTAGTCTTTTGTTTTGACGCGTTTTCTTCACGCGGATCGGCATCCACTTCGCATCAAAACGCTATGGCGCCGGGCTGATCGACCCGTTATAGGACAGCCCGGACCCTCCTTTATTCCCTAGATCGCGGCAGCACGAGCACACATGGCCAAAATTCACTTTGTCGATCACAAGGGCGAAACCCGTACGGTGGACGTCGAGAACGGCGCGACTGTGATGGAAGCCGCCATCCGCAACAGCGTTCCCGGCATCGAGGCCGAATGCGGCGGCGCGTGCGCCTGCGCCACCTGCCATGTCTATGTCGACGAAGCCTGGCGCGAGAAGGTCGGCAGTCCGACGCCGATGGAAGAGGACATGCTCGACTTCGGCTTCGACGTGCGCCCGAATTCGCGCCTGTCTTGCCAGATCAAGGTGTCCGACGAGCTCGATGGCCTCGTGGTGGCGACACCGGAACGCCAGGCCTGAGCATTCCTCTGTTCTATGCGGCAGGCGGGACGACTTCGATGCCCCGCTTGTGCCAGGGCTTCAGCTTGGCGATGATCTCCGCAGTGAGCGGTGCCGGACGACGCGTCGTCTCGTCGAGCATGACGCCGACCGACGTTGCCGACGCGATGCATTTTCCTTCAGAGAAAACGACCTGCTCGAAGGTGACCGAGGTTCGTCCCAGCTTCACGACGCCAAGGCCGAGCTCGATCGTATTGGGCCAGCGCAGCTCGGCGCGAAAATGCATGTCGAGACGCACCATGATCCAGGCCAGGCCCGGCGGCGTCAGCCCATATTGCGGGCTCTTCATCAAGGTGACGCGGCCGGTCTCGAAATAGGTGGCGTAGACCGCGTTGTTGACGTGCTGGTTGGGGTCGAGATCGCCGAAGCGGACATTGTCACCGAGGCGATAGGGGAAGTCCTCCAGGCGCGGTGTCGTATCGAGGCGGCTTGGTGCGTTCACCGGTTGATCTCCGTCATATCCTTCCTCGTTACATCCCAGTTATTTTGACCCGGCAAGTGGGCGCGGCTGCGGGGCGCTCCCGCTTTTATGCCTTCCCTGATCCATCCCCGTTGGCTAGACAGGCAGGGTTCCTCTGCCCGCTGGGCGCCGTCCCACCGACAACGATCGATAAAGAGACGACATGAGCGACGCGATCAAAACCGATGTGCTGATTATTGGTGCCGGCCCCTGCGGCCTGTTCGCCGCCTTCGAGCTTGGCCTTCTCGACATGAAGACGCATTTCGTCGACATCCTCGACAAGATCGGCGGCCAGTGCGCCGAGCTCTATCCGGAAAAGCCGATCTACGACATTCCCGGCATTCCGCATGTCTCCGGCCAGGGTCTCACGGATGCGCTGATGGAGCAGATCAAGCCGTTCCATCCGACCTTCCATCTCGGCGAGATGGTGGAGACGGTGGAGAAGATCGGCGATCCCTTGTTTCGCTGCACCACCGACGCCGGCAAGGTGTTCGAGTGCAAGGTGCTGGTGATCGCGGCCGGCGGCGGCTCGTTCCAGCCTAAGCGCCCGCCGGTGCCGGGGATCGAAGCCTATGAAGGCACCTCGGTGCATTACGCCGTGCGCAAGATGGAGACGTTCCGCGACAAAGACGTGCTGATCGTCGGCGGCGGCGATTCCGCGCTCGACTGGACGCTCAATTTGTATCCGCTCGCCAAGCGCATCACGCTTTTGCACCGGCGCGACGAATTTCGCGCGGCGCCTCACAGCGTCGAGCAGATGCGCGCGCTGGTGGCTGACGGCAAGATGGATCTCAGGCTCGGCCAGGTCACCGCGCTGGCCGGTAGCGACGGCAAGCTCACCGGCGCGACCATCAAGGGCAACGACAACAGCATCACCGAGATCGCCTGCGACACCCTGCTGCCGTTCTTCGGGCTGACCATGAAGCTCGGACCGGTCGCGAACTGGGGCATTGCGCTGGAGAACAATCTGGTGCCGGTCGAAACATCCGCGTTCGAGACCAACGTGCCCGGCATCTTCGCGATCGGCGACATCAACACCTATCCCGGCAAGATCAAGCTTATCCTGTGCGGCTTCCACGAGGGCGCGCTGATGTCGCAAAAAGCCCATCGTTACGTCTATCCGGATAAGCGGCTGGTGTTCCAGTACACGACTTCGTCCTCCAGCCTGCAAAAGAAGCTTGGCGTCAATTGATGGCGGCGGGCGGGGAGGCGACGCCCCATGTTTCTGGTGCTGGAACCGTTCGCGAAATCGCCGTAGTCTGCGGCCACTCAAGTCGCGGGCTAGCAAGGTGATCATAATGCTGAATCTCTTTCCCGGCCTTCGGCTGCTCTCGCTCCTGGCGCTCGCGCTGTCGCTCGGCGCGGTGAGCCCAGCTGCGGCGCAGACCCAGCCGACTGCTGCAGGCCTTTGGCAAAAGGTCGAAGATGGCAAGACGGTGGGATGGTTCCTGTTCGTCGATCACAACGGCATCTTCGAGGGCGTGATCGCAAAGACCTTTCCGCGTCCCGGCGACGATCCGAACGAGGTCTGCGCGAAATGCACGGACGATCGCAAGAACGCGCCGGTGCTCGGCCTCTCTTTTATCCGCGACATGAAGCGCGATGGATTGAAGTATGAGGGCGGCAACGTGCTCAATCCGCGCGACGGCCAGATCTGGAAGGCCAACATGAAGGTCAGCCCGGACGGGCAGACGCTGACCATGCGCGGTTTTCTCGGGATCTCCCTGTTCGGCAAGGACGAGACCTGGACCCGCCTGCCGGACGCCAACATCGCGCAGGTCGACCCCGCCATCGTCGCCAAATACCTGCCCGCTCAGGCCGCCGCGCCCAAACCGCCACCGGCACCCGCGGCGAAAAAGGGCGGCGCGATGATGGCGCCGCCGAAGCAGTAGGGCGCCGCCGACCGCTGTTATGGTGGGTGGCAGCCGTAGCCGCAGCCTCTCATTCCCCGCGACCCGGCTACGCCGGGGTTGAGGTCCAGGGGCGCCGAAGCTTTAGCGAAGGGGGCAGGCGGGAAACCAGTACGGCGCGGCTTCTCTGTATCCTCTTCGCCTTCTCTGGAATACTGGATCGCCCGATCAGGGTCGGGCGATGACAGCGAGTGTGTGGCTCATGCCGCACTTTCGCTCCAGTAGTTCCCCGGAATGCGCGCTGGCGCCGGATTTGCATAGCTGTCGGCAAAGCTGCTGGGGGATGAGTCGCCGTCTCCACGCCTGCCGCACACCGTGCGGACGGCGGACGGCAGCGTTTACCCCCGCAGCGATGATTGCGATCCGCGGGAGACGACATGAGATTTGCAAGACCGTGTGCGGCGGCACTGCTGGGGCTGGCGACGCTGCTGGCGACGTCCGCGCTTGCGCGAGACGACGGGCGCTACGCCACCTCGCCGTTAAAACCCTGGTTTGAGAGCCTGCATAGCGAATACGGGCAATGCTGCTCGGATGCCGACGGCTATGTCGTGGCCGACGTCGACTGGGAGTCCGATCGTGGGCGCTATCGCGTGCAGCTCGACGGCGAATGGGTCATCGTGCCCGACGGCGCGGTCATCACGGAGCCGAACAAGATCGGCCGCACCATGGTGTGGAAGCACTATATCGACGGCCACCCGCGCGTGCGCTGCTTCATGCCGGGCAGCATGACGTAGAGATGAGCGTCATTCCGGGTCGCGCCTGGCGCGCCCCGGAATGACAGGAGTGCTTAGTGCGCCTCGCTAACGCGCTTGCAGCTCCTCGAGCTGGGATTTCGCCGTCGCGGCCGCCTTGGGAAAGCGCAAGCTCATTGTCGTGCCGCAGCCGGGCGCGGACGAGATGATCAGTTCGCCGCGATGGGCAACCATGATCTCGCGGACGATCGACAGGCCAAGTCCAGAGCCATCGCTCGTCGAGTTACCGGTCTGAAAGGGCTCGAGCAGCGTGTGCTCGGTGCCTTCGGGCAGGCCCGCGCCGTCATCGTAGATCGAGATGCTGCCGGGGCCGAGTGTGGCGACGATGCGCCGCGCACCGTGGGCGTGGATGAGTGCGTTGCCGACGAGATTGGCGAGCGCACTGCGAACGGCGGCGTCCACGCCCTGCACCAGGAACGGACCTTTCCCGGCATGCTCCAGTGCAAGCTCGATGCCGGCGTCCAGCGCCGAGGGACTGAAATCGGCCAGCACATCCAGCGCTATGTCGGCAAGGTCAATCGGCCGCTTCTCGATCGCGTGATTTTGCAATCGCGCCAGGTCGAGCATGGCCGAGACGAGCGAAGTGAGACGGCGGACGTCTCGCACCAGCTCGACCTTCAGGGCTGGATCAGGCACATCCTCGATTTTCGCGCGCAGCAGCGTCAACGGCGTGCGGAGCTGATGGGCGGCATTGCCAAGAAAGCGGCGCTGCATCCTGATGTAGGCGTCGATCTCGCCGAAGGCGCGGTTCAGCGCCTCGACGAGGGGCTTCAGCTCAAAGGGCACTCCGGACAGGGATATCGAACCTTGCTGGGCCGATGGATCAATCGCGAGCGCGCGACGTGGGACCCGTTCGATACCCCGTGAGACGAAACGTGCGGCCAGGGCCGAGCCGATGGCGACGGTCACCGCAAAGGCCAGCGCCACCAGCGCGATCGAAAATGCATTGCGGAAGAGAAGGTTTCTCGCGATCCGGCCGAACCGGACCTGATGCTGGCCGACCATCATTGCGAGTTGCAACGAATCTCGTTGCACGACGGCAAGGCAGAAGGTGCTCGTCTGGTCGAGCGTGTCGAAGACGGAAGAGCCGACGAGCCCATGATAGGGGAACGCGAAGGGAAGGGCAGGGCGGCGTTCGCTGCCGTACTCGCCGACCAGGTTGCCCTACCAGAGGTTCGGGCTGTCCGCTTTCAATTCCTCGAGGGCGCTGGTCGAACGGATGGTCAGATTTTTCCCCTCGATCACTGCGGCACGAAAGCATGATCAGGAGATGGTCGTCACGGCGGCGCCGAGCGACAGCGCAAACGTTCGGGCGATCGACGTCATCGAGGTTTTGCCAGCCGCAGGATGTAACCGATGCCTCGCATGCTGCGGATCTCCACGTCGCCGCCGAGTTCGGCCAATTTCTTCCTCAAGCGCGAGACCTGCGCTTCCAGCGTGTTGGATTCGATCTCGTCGTCGAAGCCGTAGATTTCCTCGATCAGTGCGGCGCGGGTGAGGACGCGGTCGCGCCGCATCAACAGCGCCCCGAGGATCAGCGCCTCGCGCCGCCGCAGAAGCACCTTGGTGTCGGCGACGACCGCCTCGTTGCTGCCGAGATGCAGCTCGACATTACCGAGCGACAGCACCGAGGGTGCGAGCAGCCGCGGCCGCCGCAATACGGCGCGCACCCGCGCAATCAGTTCCTGCGGCTCGAACGGCTTTCCGAGATAGTCGTCGGCACCCCCGTTGAGTCCATCGACGACATCCTCCGTGCCGTCGTTGGACGTCAGCATGATGATCGCCGGGCGTTCCGGCGATCGGCTCAGCGCCGTGACCACCTGGGCAGCATCCGGTCGACGATCGCGAGATCATATTTGAAGTTGTCCAGCGCCTGACGGGCATCGGCGATCGAGCCGACGAGGTCGACGACGCCGTGCAATTGCTCGAGCAGACGGCTGAGATAGGCGCCGATCTGCGGTTCGTCTTCGATCACGAGGGAGCGCACGCGGGTGGTCCTTGACTCTGCTGGGGCAATCGAACCCTGACCGTGACGCTCCCTGGCCGAATTCTCTGGCGTTTCGGCTCGTGCGCAGGGTTCCGTTTAAGGCAGCGAGCTTGGCGAATAAAAGGCAACAACGAAGCGGCCGACCGACACGGGCGATCAAAGTCTGGAGTGTCAGCGCGTCTCGGCAATGTTCGGGCAATGTTGGTCCGGCGGCGCCGGCGGGGAATGTATCGGGGGCGGCGCTTGCGCCCTGCAATCTTGGGGCAATTTTGCCGGACGACATGCTGTGGCTCCAACCACACCAGTCGACTCGGCCACAAAGGCCGGTCCGGGGCCCCTAATGAAATATTTTGACGAAGCCGCTCTCCATCTCGCGGTGAATGAGCGGCGGACGACCGCCTTCCTTGCCGTACTGGCTGCAATCCTGGCGATCCCTCACTCTGCGTCGGCGCAGACTGCGTTCACCCCGAGCCCTCCGTTCGACGTACCGATGCTGCCTTCGCCCTCGGGCAACTGGACCGTCATGGTCGGCATCGGCGGGCGTGACGCGCGAGCGATGAAGTGGGGAAAGAAGTCGACCGCGCCAATGTTTCCGGACGGTTTCGCGGGTGCTGTCGCGTGTCTTCGCGTCGGTCGCGCCTACGCTTCGTATCGAGACTCTCGCACCACGGCATCCGCGCGGCGCCGCAAGTCCGGATTGAGCGCAAGCCCGAGACCGGGGGCACGCGGTGCTGACACGATGCCGTTGGTCACTGTCGGAAGCGCTGTGACGAGATCGCGATACCAGGTCGACAACGTCGCGCGCACGACCTCCTGGAAGATCGCGGTGGGCGCATGCAGCGCCAGATGCAGACCCGCCATCAGCGCGACCGGGCCGGTGCAATCGTGCGGGGCAAGCGGCTTGTTGTAGGCTTCGGCGAGGGCGGCAATCTTGCGCGCCTCGCTCAAGCCGCCACACCAGGCGATGTCGAGCATCACGACGTCAATGGCGTCGGCCGCGAGCAGATTGCGGAAGCTTGCTGCGCCCGCCAGCGTTTCGCTGCCGCAGATCGGCGTTTTCACGCGTCGCCTGAGGTCGGCGAGGCCCTGCACATCATCCATCTTGCCGAGGGGATCCTCGACCCAGAACACGCCGTAATCCTCAAGCGCGCGGCAGATGCGCTCGGCGGTCTGCGCGCCCCACAGGCTGTGCAGTTCGCACATGATCTCGATGCGCTCGCCAACGGCGGCGCGGATCTTGCGGAACGGTTCGAGACCGGTCTTGAGGTCGGTCAGCGAAATCGAATGGCCGCCATTGGCGGCAAAGGGGTCGAACGGCCAGATCTTCATGGCGCCATAGCCTTCGCTCAAAAGGCTTTCGGCGAGCGCTCCGGCGTCGCGCATGAAGGCGATCTGGTCGTCATAGGGGCCGAGCGCGGCATCGTCCGCGCCGATCTCGCGGCGCTTGGCGCTCCTGGTATTGTAGGCGTAGCCGGCGCAGGTGTTGTAGGCGCGGATTTCGAGTCGGCTCGCGCCGCCGAGCGCCTCGTGCACGGGAATGCCGTGACGCTGGCCCTTGATGTCCCATAGCGCGATGTCGATGGCGCTGGCGGCGCGCACCTCGGCGCTGACGCTGTGGAAGCCGAGATAGGGCGTCAGCAACTGGCGCGAGATCGCCTCGATCCGGCGGGAGTCCTGGCCGAGCACCAGCGGCGCCGCGAGCTCATGCACGGCGGCCTCAACGGCCTGAGCGCCGCGAAAGCTTTCGCCAAGGCCGGTCAGTCCTTCGTCGGTCTCGACCTCGACCCAGATCAGGTTCGGCCGCTCGTCGATGCGGATCGTGCGAAGAGTCGTGATGCCGGACATTGAACGTCCTCTTGGCGTTTTTGCCGGCGCGTGATCGCTCTCAGGTCACCGGCGCCGGATTGAACAGCGTGAGGTCGTTGTGGATGCCCCAGCGATCTGACCATGGCTTTGTGCGGCCGCTGGCGACATCGAGGATCAGGCGGAACAGGTCCCAGCCGGTTTCCTCGATGGTTCTCTCGCCGGTGGCGATGCGGCCGGCGTCGAAATCGATCAGGTCCTTCCAGCGCCGCGCGAGCTCGCTGCGGGTCGCGACCTTGATGACCGGCGCGGCGGCAAGACCGTAAGGTGTGCCGCGGCCGGTGGTGAAAACCTGCAGCGTCATGCCGGAGGCGAGCTGGAGCGTACCGCAGATGAAGTCGCTGGCTGGCGTGGCTGCAAACAGCATGCCCTTCTGCGTCGCTTTCTCGCCGGGCGAGAGCACGCCGGTGATGGCGCTCGAGCCGGATTTGACAATCGAGCCCAGTGATTTTTCGACGATGTTGGCAAGCCCGCCCTTCTTGTTGCCGGGCGTGGTGTTGGCGCTGCGATCGGCGCCGCCGCGGGCGAGATAAGAATCATACCAGGCCATCTCGCGCACCAGCGCGCGGCCGACGTCCTCGTTGATGGCGCGTCGCGTGAGCAGCTGGATGGCGTCGCGCACTTCCGTCACTTCCGAGAACATCACGGTGGCGCCGGCACGCACCAGAAGGTCCGCGGCGAAGCCGACGGCGGGGTTCGCGGTGACACCGGAGAAGGCGTCGCTGCCGCCGCATTGCAGGCCGATGACGAGGTCGGAGGCCGGGCAGGTCTCGCGGGCGCGCCTGTTGAGGATTTTCAGGCGTGCCTCGGCCTGGGTCATGATCGCATCCACGATCGCGCCAAAACCATCGAACGCTTCGTCCTGCATCCGCACGATGGCGTCGCTGACGCCTTCCGGCACCAGCCGCTCCGGCGCAAGCTTTTCACAGCCAAGGCTGATGACCAGGATCTCGCCGCCGAAATTCGGGTTGAGCGCGATGTTTTGCAGCGTGCGGATCGGAATCACTGCGTCGGGCGCGGTGATGGCGACCCCGCAGCCATAGGCATGGGTCAGCGGCACGACGTCGTCGACGTTCGGGTATTTCGGCAACAGTTCGGCGCGGATGCGCTTCACCGCATATTCCATCGTGCCCTTGACGCATTGCACGGAGGAGGAGATGCCGAGGATGTTCTTGGTGCCGACCGAGCCGTCCGCATTGCGGAAGCCCTCGAAGGTGAACCCTTCGAGCGGCGGCAGCGGCGCGGGGACGGCGGTCGAGATTTCGAGCTTGTCGAGATCGGGGGCCTCCGGCATGCGGATGCGGGCCTCGTCGACCCATTCGCCTGCCGATATCGGCGAGAGCGCGTAGCCGATCACCTCGCCATAGCGCACGATCGGCTGGTCCCGTGCGATATCGACCAGCGCCGTCTTGTGCCCCTGCGGCACGAACGCGCGCAGCACCAGCCCGCAGGCAAAGCGGGAGCCGGCGGGCAGCCCGAAATCATTGACGACGATCGCGACATTGTCGCGCTCGTTGAGCTTGATGTAGCGGGGCTGCTCTTTCGCTGCGACTGACTGGTCCATGCGCTTTCCTCAAGAACGGAAGAAGCCGTATTCGAGATCACCTCTCCCCAGCGGGGAGAGGTCGAATTGCGGAGCAATTCGGGTGAGGGGGCTCAGGTCCACCAAGCCGCGTAACCCCTCACCCGGATCGCATATGCGATCCGACCTCTCCCAAAGGGAGAGGTGGGCAGCATCGTCGTGGCAAGGACGCCGGCACTATCAGCCCGGATAGGTATAGGCGGTCTTCACCGTGGTGTAGAACTCGCGCGCATAGGAGCCCTGCTCGCGGGCGCCATAGCTCGATCCCTTCCGGCCGCCAAACGGCACGTGATAGTCAACGCCGGCGGTCGGCAGATTGACCATCACCATGCCGGACTCGCTGTTGCGCTTGTAATGCGAGGCGTATTTCAGGCTGGTGGTGCAGATGCCGGAGGCGAGGCCGAACTCGGTGTCGTTGGAGATCGCGAGCGCCTCTTCGTAGTTCTTGGCGCGAATGACCGTCGCCACCGGCCCGAAGATTTCCTCGCGCGCGATACGCATGTTGTTGTTGGCTTCAGTGAACAGCGCCGGCTGCAGGTAGAAGCCGGGCGTCTCACGGTTGAGCAGCTCGCCGCCCCAGGCAAGCTTGGCGCCCTCGTCCTGGCCGATCTTGATATAGCGCAGGTCCTGGTCGAGCTGGCTCTGATCGACCACCGGGCCGATATGCACGCCGGCCTTGAGTGCGTCGTCCACTGACAGGCCTTTGAGGCGCTCGGTCATCGCCGCGACGAAACGATCGTGAATGCCTTCGGTGACGATCAGGCGGGAGGAGGCGGTGCAGCGCTGTCCCGTGGAGAAATAGGCGCCGTTGACGGCGACCTCGACGGCGGTCTTGAGGTCGGCGTCGTCGAGCACGACCAGCGGATTTTTGCCGCCCATCTCGAGTTGGAATTTCTTCATCGGGTTCGACAGCACGCAGGCCTGCGCGATCTTGCGGCCCGTTTGCACCGAGCCGGTGAAGGAGATCGCCGCAACATCCGGGTGCTCGATCAGGGTCTGGCCGACCACCGAGCCGGAGCCGACTACCAGGTTGAACACGCCGGCGGGAATGCCGGAGCGGGTGATGATCTCGGACAGCGCATGCCCCGAGCCCGGCACCAGCTCGGCCGGCTTGAACACCAACGTGTTGCCGTAGCAGAGCGCGGGCGCGATCTTCCAGGCCGGGATCGCGATTGGAAAATTCCAGGGCGTGATCATGCCGACGATGCCCACCGGCTCACGCGTGAGCTCGACGTCGAGCCCGGGACGGACGGAGGCGCCTTTTTCGCCGGTCAGGCGCAGCGCCTCGCCGGCAAAGAACGCAAAGATCTGGCCGGCACGTCCGACCTCGCCGATGCCTTCCGGCAGGGTCTTGCCTTCCTCGCGGGCAAGCAGGCGGCCGAGCTCTTCCTTGCGGGCGAGGATCTCGGTCGAGATCTTGATCAGCGCGTCATAGCGCTCCTGCGGCGTCGAGCGCGCCCAGGCGGGGAAGGCGGCCTTGGCGGCGGCAATCGCCTTTTCGGTCTGGGCCTTGTCGGCCTTGGCGTATTCGCCGACGATGTCCTTGGTGTTAGAGGGATTGATATTCCTGGTGACGCCGGAGCCGTCGACCCATTCGCCGCCGATGAAGTTTTTCAGGATCGCAGTCATCTCTCGTCCTCCAAAAGTTTCACTTCCAGTTTGGACATGATCCTCAGCGGAAAGCCGGTATCCGCTTGTCCGGGATCACGCTCTAGCGCACGAGGCAGGGACGCTTGTCGTCAAAGGTCCAGCCGGGGATCAGGTCCTGCATGGCAATAGCGTCATCACGGGCGCCAAGTCCATGCTGCTTGTAGAGGCTATGCGCGGCTTCGATGGCTGCCCGGTCAATTTCGATGCCCAGGCCCGGCCGTTCCGGCACGGCGATCTTGCCGCCCTTGATCTGGAGCGCCTCCTTGGTGAGGGCCTGGCCGTCCTGCCAGATCCAGTGGGTGTCGATCGCGGTGACCTTGCCGGGGGCGGCGGCGCCGACATGGGTGAACATGGCGAGCGAAATGTCGAAATGGTTGTTGGAGTGCGAGCCCCAGGTCAGGCCGTTGTCGCGGCAAGTCTGGGCAACGCGCACCGAGCCTTGCATGGTCCAGAAGTGGGGATCCGCCAGCGGAATGTCCACCGCGCCGAGGCGCAAGGCGTGCGAGAGCTGCCGCCAATCGGTCGCGATCATATTGGTCGCGGTCGGCAGGCCCGTGGCGCGGCGGAACTCGGCCATGATCTCGCGGCCGGAAAAGCCGGCCTCGGCGCCGCAGGGGTCCTCGGCATAGGCGAGAATGCCGTGCATGTCCTTGCAGAGCCGGATCGCTTCATCGAGCGACCAGGCGCCGTTCGGGTCCAACGTGACGCGCGCGTTCGGGAAGCGTCTCGCGATGGCGGTGACGACCTCGATCTCCTGCTCGCCGCGCAGCACGCCGCCCTTCAGCTTGAAGTCGGCAAAGCCGTAATGGTCGTGGGTGGCTTCCGCGAGCCGCACCACGGTCTCCGGCGTCATCGCCTCCTGATGGCGAAGGTTGAACCATTCCGGCTTGCCGGTCTCGCCCGCGACGTAGTCCAGCTTGCTCTTGCGGTGGTCGCCGACGAAGAAGAGATAACCGAGCGTCTCGACGCTGGTGCGCTGCTGACCCTCGCCGAGCAGGGCGGCGACGGGCAGGTTGAGATGCTGGCCGAGCAGGTCGAGCAGCGCGGACTCGATCGCGGTGACCGCATGGATCATGACGCGCAGGTCGAACGTCTGCTTGCCGCGGCCGGCGGCATCGCGGTCGGCGAAGGCGGTGCGGACGTCGGCGAGGATGTTGTTGAACGCACCGACGGTCTTGCCGATCACCAGATCGCGCGCGTCCTGGAGCGTCTGCCAGATCTTTTGCCCGCCCGGCACCTCGCCGACGCCGGTGTGACCGGCATTGTCGGTGAGGATGACGATGTTGCGGGTGAAGAACGGCGCATGGGCGCCGCTTAAGTTGAGGAGCATGCTGTCGCGGCCCGCGACCGGGATCACCTGCATCGCGGTCACGATCGGTGCGCCGGCGACTGACGCGCCGGATATTCCGTTCTGGACCATCGGCTGCTCCTCCCTTGTGTCTGTCGTTATTCTGCGGCCTGTTGTGTCGAAGCGATGGCGGGCAGATTTTTCACCAGCGCGGTCAGTTCCGCGATCTCCTGCTCGGTGAGGTCGGTCAGGGGCGGGCGGACCGGGCCGGAGTCGCGGCCGATCACCTTCATGCCGGCCTTGATGATCGAGACCGCGTAACCCTTCTTGCGGTTGCGGATCGCGATCAGCGGCAGGATGAAATCCTTCAGCCCGGCATGGATCGCCGCGTGATCGCGCTTGCGCACGGCGGCGTAGAAACTGGTCGCGAACTCCGGAACGAAGTTGAACACGGCCGAGGAATAGGTCGTCACGCCCATGTCGAGATAGGGCAGTGCGAAGGTCTCAGCGGTCGGCAGGCCGCCGATATAGGTGAGGCGATCGCCGAGCTTGGTGTAGACGCGAGTCATCAGTTCGATGTCGCCGATGCCGTCCTTGTAGCCGACGAGATTCGGGCAACGCTCGGCGAGGCGCGCCAGCGTATCGGGCTGGAGGATGGCGTTGTCGCGGTTGTAGACGATGACGCCGATCTTCACCGAAGCGCAGACCGCTTCGACATGGGCGGCAAGGCCCTCCTGCTCGGAATGGGTGAGATAGGGCGGCAGCAGCAAGAGGCCGTCGGCGCCGGCCTTTTCGGCGCCGATCGCGATCTCGCGCGCGGTCGCGGTGCCGTAACCGGTGCCGGCGAGAACGGGCACGCGGCCCTTGGTCTCGTCGACGGCAATCTTGACGACTTGCGGAACCTCTGCCGGCGTCAGCGAGAAGAACTCACCGGTGCCGCCGGCGGCGAACAGACCGGCGACGTCATAGCCGCACAGCCAATCCATGTTGGCGCGATAGGTGGCCTCGTCAAAGGAGTAGTCCGCCTTGAACGGCGTAACGGGAAAGGACAGGAGGCCGGAACCGATCTTCTGGGCCATTTCCTGCGGGGTCATCTTGCTCATGGGCGCTGCTCCCTTCTCTGGTGTTGTCGAGGACGCAGCTGAAAGCCACGCGTCCATGCGCCGTTGTTTAGGAGACCGTTCGATGCGCGTCCAAGCCAAAGCCTATATTGACCAATGCGGATTCAGCATCAATCTTCCATCGCCTCCGCCGAGGACAATTCGCTCGCGATCTTCACCAGCGCCGAGACCAGCGGATTTTCGTCGTCACGGCGCCAGACCATGAACAATTCGACCGGAATGCGCGTGCGTAGCTTGAGCGGCCGCAGGCGCACGTCGGAGATTTTGAGGCTGGCAGCCGCAGCCGGCACGATCGCGAGGCCGAGCCCGGCGCGGACCATGGCCAGGATCGAGTGGATCTGGCTGAGATGCTGGACATAGCGCGGCAGGATGTCGGCACGGGTGAAGAGTGCGACCAGCAGGTCGTGAAAGTAGCGGCTTTCATAGGGCGAATACATCACGAAGGGCTGGCCGTCGAAATCCTTGATCGTGATGCTTTCGGCATTCGCCAGCGGATGCTTTTTCGGGACTGCCGCGAGCAGGGGCTCGGCGACGACGCGGCGGCTGGCAATTTCGGGGCGCGCGATCGGCGGACGCAACAGGCCGGCATCGATCTGGCCCGAACTCAGCGCCTCGAACTGGTCGCCCGACACCATCTCTTTCAGCGAGAAGTCGACCTCGGGCAGTTTGGCGCGGCAGGCGGCGACGAGCTCCGGCAGAAAGCCGTAGGCGGCCGCCGCGGTGAATCCGATCTTCACCGATCCGGTCTTGCCGAGCGCGATGCGGCGGGCGACCTGGGAGGCGCTTTCCGCAAGCTTCAGGATGCGCCGCGCTTCCGGTAGGAAGCTGCGGCCGGCGGGCGTTAGCCGCACCGAGCGGCTGGTGCGTTCGAGCAGAGGCGCATCGATGATGTGTTCGAGCACCTGGATCTGCCGCGACAGCGGCGGCTGGGTCATGTTCAGCCGCGCCGCGGCGCGGCCGAAATGCAGTTCCTCCGCGACCGTGACGAAGCAGCGGAGCTGGTTGAGGTCGAACATTGATACATGCCTTGGATGGATAAGGCGTTTCCCTGGCACTTCTAGCATCGATCTTCCCCGAAACAAAGACGGCGGCTGTTTAGGCCGCCGTTGAGTTGCCTGGTCCGCTCCGATTGCCCGGAGCGCTCAGGAGGAACGTTTGAGCACCACCCGCTCGATCTTGCCTACGACCACGAGATAGGCGAACGCGGCGACCAGCGCGTTGGCGCCGACGAACAGCAATGCGCCATTGAACGAGCCGGTCGCGGCCAGGATGTAGCCGATGACGATCGGGGTCGTGATCGAGGAGAGATTGCCGAAGGTGTTGAACAGGCCGCCGGAGACGCCGCCGGCTTCCTTGGGCGAAGTGTCGGAGACCACGGCCCAGCCGAGTGCGCCGATGCCCTTGCCGAAGAAGGCGAGCGCCATGAAGCCGACCACAAGCGCCTGGCCGTCGACATAGTTGCAGGCGATGATCGACATCGACAGCAGCATGCCGCCGACGATCGGGATCTTCCGCGCCAGCGTCAGCGAGCCCGTCTTGCGCAGGATGGCGTCGGAGATGACGCCGCCGAGAACGCCGCCGATGAAGCCGCACAGCGCCGGCAAGGTGGCGACGAAGCCGGCTTGCAGGATCGACAGGCCGCGCTCCTTGACGAGGTAGACCGGGAACCAGGTCAGGAAGAAATAGGTCAGCGTGTTGATGCAGTACTGGCCGAGATAGACGCCGAGCATCATGCGGTTGGAGAGAAGCTGGCGGATGTGGCTCCACCCCGGACCTGAACTCGGCGCGCGTTCGTCGCGGGGCGCATCGAGATCGACCAGCGCGCCGCCTTCCTTGATGTAGTCGAACTCGGCGTCATTGATTCCCGGATGCTCCTTCGGCCCGTAGATGGTCTTGACCCAGACCAGGCCCATCACGACGCCGAGCGCGCCCATCACGAAGAACACGTAGCGCCAGCCATAGGCATGGGCGATCCAGCCCATCAACGGCGCGAAGATCACGGTGGCGAAATACTGTCCGGAATTGAAGAAGGCGGACGCGGTGCCGCGCTCGTTGCCGGGAAACCAGGCCGCGACGATGCGGGCGTTGGCCGGGAAAGAGGGCGCTTCGGCGATGCCGACCAGGAAGCGGAGCGCGAACAGCACGACGATCGCTGTGCCGGTGCTGAAGAAGCCGACCCAGCCCTGTAGCATGGTGAACAGCGACCAGACGATGATGGAGAAGGCATAGACGAGGCGCGAGCCGTAGCGGTCGAGCAGCCAGCCGCCCGGCACCTGCGCGATCACATAGGACCAGCCGAAGGCCGAGAAGATGTAGCCCATGGCGACGGGATCGAGATGGAGTTCCTTGGAGAGCGCGGGACCCGCGATTGAGAGCGTGGCGCGGTCGGCATAGTTGACGGTCGTGACCAGGAACAACATGGTCACGATGAGCAGCCTGACGCGAGACCTCCTCACGTCCGCTGCGGACACAATTGCGCTCATCATGCGCCTCCCTAGAATTCGAAATGTTTCCTCAAGACGACTCCTAGAGGCGCGCGCGGCAAAGTGTCCAAGTTGAAGGGGGTATCGATCGATGCCGTTTTTGAATTGATGGAACGGCAGGTCGCGGGGAACGAAGCGTGGGGCGTGGGACTTGCGACGTGATCGCCAGGCACTCCGCTGTCATTCCCCGCGAAAGCGGGGAATCCAGTACGCCGCGGCGCCTCGATTCAGTCACGCCTGTCACGGAGTACTGGATCGCCCGCCTTCGCGGACGATGACAGCGCGCGTGTGGAGGATGCGAAGTCCAATCTCGTCATTGCGAGCGAAGCGAAGCAATCCAGAATCTTTCCGCGGAGAGACTCTGGATCGCTTCGCTGCGCTCGCAATGACGGTGTGGCGAGGCTCGCTCGCGTTGCTACTGCTGCGCGCTCGGCAGCAGCTGCGGCAACAGTCCGCGGGTCACGCCGGGCGGCACCGCATCGAGCCCGAGCACGGCGCTCGCGGCCGGCAGCGTGGCGTCCGCCATCGCGGCGTGGCCTTCGGCGCTTGGATGCACGGCGCCGCCATAGACGGCGGAAAGCACGCCCCAGGTCGCGTCGTGGATGTCGGTCGGCTGGCTCGCCGCCGGCAAGCCTTGCGGATAGGTCATCGCTGCAAAATAGCTGTCGTTGGCGTCGCGGATCCAGCGCGCCCGCGGCAGGTAGGCGCGATATTCGGAGGCGCTGCGGCCGCACAGCATCGGCTGGCTCGCGGCGCTCACGATGTCCGGATTGAAGCTCTGGCCGTTCTCGGCAAAGCAGGTGCGGTCGAATTCGGGATCGTTGCCGGAATGGGCGCAGAAGCCGTGATCGGCGAAGGCCGCCTGATGCGTGTCGACGAACGTCATGCGGTCGGCTTCGGGATCGCGGCACAGCGCGCCGCGGGTGCAGGCGGCGAGGCCATTCAGCTGCGGCAGGAATTCGGTGTCGACGAAAGTCGAGACGCGGGCGAGGCGCTGCGGGTCGGCGTTGAAGGCCGGATGGATGTCGAAGCCGGCGCGGCCGCCGCGGCAAGGCACGCCGCCATCTGCGAGGGCCGGATTGGCATAGGAGACGTAGACGACGTGCGAGAGGTCGCCGCCGACGAGCGGCTTCAGCGCCTCGCGCAGCTTGACGAAATTCTGCGGCAGCTCGCGCGCCAGCGCATCACGGGAATCGTCGACGCTTGCCATCACGCCGGAGCGGCGGAACAGCGCCCGCTCCGTCGCAGTATCGACGATGACGTCGGCGACGAGTCCGGAGAAGTAGACGTCATTGGCGCCGATCGAGAGCAGCACGAGATCGAGCGTGCGGTCCGGCTGGCGCTTCTTGGCGGCGGTGAGCGCTTCGCGCAGCTCGGAGACCTGCGCACTCACGCTGGTCTGGCAGGTGCCGTTCTTGCTGGGCGGGCATTCGCGGGCACGCTGCGAACCGAGCAGACCATCGCTGATGCTGGCGCCGGTGCAGGCGAGCGGCAGGTAGGTCACCGCGACGTGGGTGTAGCGCAGCGCGAGCGCGAGCGCCGTGCGGGTCTGATAGCTGTAGAGCGAACGGTGGCAGGGAGAATTGAACCAGAGCGCGCTGTAGCGCTGCCAGTTGGCGAGCGTATCCGGCGCCTCGCAGGCCCGCCCGCCCTTGAAGCCGGCACGGCTTGGCCGATAGTACTGCGCGCCGGCGGTGCCGAGATAGGAGCGGAAGCAGAAGCCCTCGTCGGACAGCGCCAGCGGGCGGTCCGGATTGCCTTCGCCCGAGGCGATGCTGTCGCCGAGGCCGGCGACGAAGATGTCGCGGACCTGGATCTCGGTCTGGACACGTTGGGTCGGATCGGAGCCAGAGGAGACGTCGACGCTCGCCACGGTCTGTTTGCCGTAGCGAACGCGCAGGTTGACCGGTTCGGCGCAGTCGAAGGTCGAGGCTTGCGGCCCATCGCCGTCATCGAACGACCAGGCGCAGGTGGCCCCGACCGGCACCGCGCCGGTCAGGCGCACGGTGACGGGGTGGTCGACCGGGGTGAGGTAGTTCTCTTTGACGTCGTCGCGGGTGCAGGGCTGGTTGACCCGGCCCTGGAGGTCGATGCAGAGCCGGTTGACCATGTTGCGGGCCCAGCCGCGCCCCTCGCTTTGAAGCTCCAGCGACTGCTCGGCGGCGAGGATGCTGCGGTTGCGCGCGTTCTCGACATGGAGCAGGAAATCGCGCTCCTCGCGGAACAGCCGGAAACGGTTGCGCACCTCCCAAGATATCTGCAGGGCGCCGATCTGCAGGACGCCTCGGTCCTGCGCAGCCGCGGGTTCGGGCAGCCAAGCGATGAGAATTCCGGCAAGCAGCAACGCGCCTGCGGAGAGGGTACGGAGGGATACAGGTATCATGGCCCGCGTCTTCAACGGCAAAGTTGAGGCGGAAATAAGAGAGGAACGGCTCTCCGCCTGCACATTGGTCTGACGGCTTTGCGAGTCGCCGTCCAGCGGCTTAGCGTTTGGCCTGCCGTAGCGACCGCTCGCGCTCCATCGCTGCCACCTGTTTCGGCAAATTGGCCTGCGTGCAGGCCTCCGCCAGCCGTCGGCGTTCCTGCCAGGGCTCCACGACGTTCATCCAGAGTTCGCGCGCGCCCATGATGGAGATTGCGAGACCGAACGGGATCACGAAATAGAGGATGCGGAACACCAAAAGCGTCGCCAGCAACTGCTCGCGGCCGAATTCGGGCAGCGCCACCAGCATGGCGGCGTCGAATACGCCGATCGAGCCCGGAGCATGGCTGGCAAAACCGAGCAGCGTGGCCAGGATGAACACCACAGCGAGGGACAGGAAATCGATCTGAGGATCGGCCGGCACCAGAAGGTACATCGCCAGTGCGCAGAAGCCGAGATCGACAACGCCGATCAGGATCTGCACCAGCGTCAGCGGCGCCGACGGCAGTACTACTTTCCAGCCCTTCTGGCCGAGCTCGCGGCGCTTCTCGCCCATGCAGAGCCAGACCAGATAGGCGCTGATCGAGGCGAGGCCGCCGAGCGCGATCAGCCGGTTGGTCCACAACGGGAGCTGATCCATGTAGGAGGCGGCACCCGGATGGATGGCCATGCCGATCGAGAGCACGAAGATGTTACCGAGCCAGAAGGTCAAGCCGGAGAGGAAGCAGATTTTTGCGACGTCGATCGCGTTCAGCCCATAGTCCGAATAGATCCGGAAACGGATCGCGCCACCGGTGAACATCGTTGCGCCGATATTGTGGCCGATCGAATAGGACGTGAAGCTGGAGAGCGCTGCAATGCGATAGGGCACGTGTTTCTTGCCGATCGTTCGCAGTGCAAAAAAGTCGTAGAAGGTCAGCGTGCAGAACGCAAAAAGCACGCAGATCGCGGCCAGCCCGATATTGCCGCGGGGAATCTCGGTTAACGCCGTCAGGATGAAGCCGGTATCGATGCCCTTGAGGGTCCGCACAAGGGTCGTGATCGCGAAGGCAATGATGAAGACGCTCGCGGCAATGCCGAGCCGTCGCCAGCCAATCCATCTCTTGAAGCCGCGTTTCAGCGCGGGCAGCGGTCCGTGCATTCATCCTCCCGGCGGTGGCAAGTCCGACCCGTCAAGTATTGGCCGGTCGGCACGATCATTGCCAAAGGTGGGCGTCGATCGCTAGGCGTCCTCTAGCTCATTAAGCCAAAAACCGCGACTTGTGCAGTCCTTGACAAGGATAGGTTCTGAGTTGGACGGCCGCGTTTGTCACATCTGGTACACATTGGCGGCGCGTTAAGCATTGAGTCGCGGTGGCCGGCTCAGATCACGCCCTGCACCAATCTGGCGTCAAATCGTGGCGCCGCCATTGTTCCAGCGCAAAGCGATACAGGCTTTTTTCGGAACATCGTCGGGGCGTGCTGGTTAGCGCCGGATCAGCAAGCGAACATGGCAGGATGCGGCTCCGTGAATGGGCCGCACCGTCCTGTTCCGGAACGTGCGAGGATTGGAACGATGGGACTGTTCACAAAAGACATCAAGACCATGAACGACCTATTCGTGCATCAGCTGCAGGACATCTACTACACCGAGCAGCAGCTCACCAAAGCGCTGCCGAAAATGGCCGATAAGGCCAGCGATCCGCAGTTGAAGCAGGGCTTTTTGACGCACCTCGATGAAACCAAGCAGCACATCAAGCGTCTCGAGGAAGTGTTCAAGATGCACGGTGTGCAAGTGCGGGCGGTCGCTTGCCCGGCGATCGACGGCATCATCGAGGAGGCCAACGATACCGCGGGCGAAGTCGCCGACAAGGCGGTGCTCGACGCCGCGCTCATCAACGCCGCGCAGGCCGCCGAGCACTACGAGATCGTGCGCTACGGCAGCCTGATCGCCTGGGCCAAGCAGCTCGGCCGCAACGACTGCGCCAGCGTGCTCGCCAAGACGCTCGAGGAAGAGAAGGCGACCGACAAGAAGCTCACCTCGCTTGCCGAAAGCAAGGTGAACCTGCGCGCGGCCAGCTAGCGAGAGTATAGCCAAGACAGCGCCGCGCGGCCGACGCGCGGCGTTTTCCTTTTCTATTGGCATTCATCCTTCGGCCGTTCTCGAAGCATGGTGTGCGCCGGAGGCGTATGTTTTCGCATGGGACTGCGATCGAGGTGCAGCATGCGAGCCGATACATTCAAATTCGAAGCCTTCGACGACTCCAAAGGCGCCCCGCGCACGACGCGTCTTGCGACGTCTCTCACATTGGCCGCCATGAGCCTCGGTTATGGGGTGGTCCAGCTCGACGTCACCATCGTCAACACCGCGCTCGACGCCATGGGCAAGACGCTTGGCGGCGGTGTTGCCGAGCTGCAATGGGTTGTCAGCGCCTACACCATTGCCTTCGCGGCCTTCATCTTGACGGCAGGCGCGCTCGGCGACCGCATCGGTGTCAAGCGCGTTTTCATGGCGGGATTTGCGATCTTCACCGCGGCCTCGCTGGCTTGCGCGCTGTCGCCCAATGCTGTCGTGCTGATCGGCGCACGGCTCGTCCAGGGCCTGGCGGCGGCGATCCTGGTGCCGAATTCGCTGGCGTTGCTCAATCATGCCTATCCGGAGGACCGACAGCGCGGCCGCGCCGTGGCGATCTGGGCCGCCGGTGCGAGCCTGGCGCTGACCGCAGGTCCCTTCGTCGGCGGCGGCCTGATCACGCTGGTCGGATGGCGCTCAATCTTCCTGGTCAACTTGCCGATCGGGCTCGCCGGCCTGTGGCTGACCTGGCGCTATGCGACTGAGACCACGGCTTCACGCACGCGCGAGATCGATCTATTCGGCCAGTGTGCCGCGATCGGCGCGCTCGGAGCACTCGCCGGCGCGATCATCGAGGGCGGCGCGCTCGGCTGGGGCCATCCGGCCGTGATCTCGGCGTTCGCCGCCGCGGCCATTCTCGCAGTCCTGTTCGTATGGCAGGAAAGCCGCACGGCGCAGCCGATGCTGCCGCTGTCGCTGTTCAATCATCGGATGTTCGCGCTGACCTCGCTTGTAGGCCTGCTCGTGAACGTCGCAATCTACGGTCTGATCTTCGTGCTCAGCCTCTATTTCCAGAGGATCAACGGGCTGTCGGCCTGGGGGACCGGGCTCGCCTTCGTGCCGATGATGGCCGTGGTGCTGCCGGTCAATCTGCTGGCGCCACGCCTGGCCGAGCGGATCGGCCCGTGCCCGACTATCGTCGTCGGCGCTTGCATCTCGGCGCTCGGCTGCCTCGGCCTGCTCTGGATCGGCGCCGGCACGAGCTATTGGGCGATCTGCGCGCAGATGATCGCGATCAGCGGCGGGCTTGGGTTGCTGGTACCGCCTCTGACCTCGACATTGCTGGGCAGCGTCGAGAAGGCCCGCTCCGGCATCGCCGCAGGCGTGCTGAACGCGACCCGGCAGACCGGCAGCGTGCTCGGCGTCGCGCTGTTCGGTTCGCTGATCGCAGGCGAAGGCGCGTTCATGGAAGGCTTGCATCTGTCACTCGCCATTTCGGCAGTGGTCCTGCTGCTGGCCTCCGCCGCGATCGGCTTCGGCGCACAGGCGCGAGAATAAACAACGTGAGCAAACGCACACATCGTCTGTTCACCATTTCCGGAACCGGCTCGTAGCCGGTTACCGACTATCCATCTCTGCCGGCTCTCTAGTGCAGGTCCAACAGGGACCGGCAATGTATCAAGTTCTTTACTGTCTCACGGACCAGCATGACTGGAGCCTGGTCGCGCTTGGCGGCGCGGTGTGCCTGCTCGCCAGCGCCGCGGCGATCAGCCTGTTTCACCGGGCCCGCGCGACGCAGGGGCCGGGCCGCCTGGCCTGGATCATGCTCGACTCGGCCGTCAGCGGATGCGGCATCTGGGCGACGCATTTCATCGCGATGCTGGCCTACGGGCCGGGGGCCGACGGTGCCTACAACATTCCGGTGACGATCCTGTCGCTGATCTTCGCGATCTCCGTGACCTTTGTGGGATTGAGCGTCGCAGTGTCCTCCGCGCGAACGCCATGGATCGTTCTCGGTGGCGCCATCGTCGGCGGCGGCGTCGCGGCAATGCATTACACCGGCATGGCGGCGCTGGAGATTCCTGCCCGCGTGAGCTGGGTCGGAGGTGCGGTTACGGCCTCGGTCCTGTTAGGCATCGTGTTTGCGGCGCTGGCGCTGTTCATCGCCGCGCGGCGCGACGATCTTTCCCATGCGCTGACCGCGACTGCCCTGCTGACGCTCGCCATCGTCGCGCATCATTTCACCGCGATGGGCGCGGTAGCGCTGACGCCGGACCCGACGCTCGCGATCAGCGCGATGTCGATTGCGCCGGCCTCGCTGTCCGTCCTCACGGCCAGCGCGGCGGTCGCAATCATCGCGATTGCGCTCGCCGCTGCGCTGCTGGACCGCCGCGCCAAGGGTCAATTGGGACGGCAGCAGATCGTGCTGGACTCGGCACTCGAGAATATGTCGCAGGGACTGTGCATGTTCGATGCCGACGGCAAGATCGTCCTGTTCAACGAGCGCTACGCCGCGATGCTCGGCCGCACCGGCATTCCGCTTGCCGGCCGGTTGCTCGTCGACGTGCTGCGGGAAGAGCAGGCCAGGGGCCAACGGCAGGGCGATGCGGGCGAATTCTTCGCGCGCCTCGTCGCCGACGCACGCGAGGGCCGCACCACGACCGACGTCGTGACCAGGTTCGGCCGCTCCATCCGTGTCGTCAACCAGCCGATGCAGGGCGGCGGCTGGGTCGCGACCTTCGAGGACATCACCGAATGGCTGGAGGCGCAGGCGAAGATTTCGCACATGGCGCGCCATGACGCGCTGACCAATTTGCCGAACCGTGTGTTATTCCACGAACAACTCGAGCAAGGCTTGCGCCGGGCGGGATCGAATGACCAGCTCGCGATGCTCTGCCTCGATCTCGACCACTTCAAGGACATCAACGATTCGCTCGGCCATCCCATCGGCGACGCGCTGCTCAAAGAAGTCGGCCGCAGGCTGAAGGCCACTGTCGGCGAGCACGACACCGTGGCACGGCTCGGCGGTGACGAATTTGCCGTGGTCCAGATTGGCCGCTCGGAAGAAGCTGCTGCGAGGGTCCTTGCCGGCCGCCTCGTCGGAGTCATCTCCGCGCCTTACGAGATCGACGATCATCAGATCGTCATCGGCGTGTCGATCGGCATCTCGCTGTCGCCGCAGGACGGCAGCGATCCGGACGAATTGCTGAAGAATGCCGACCTCGCGCTGTACCGCGCCAAGGCCGACGGCCGCGGCACCTACCGCTTCTTCGAAACCGGCATGGATGCGCGCGCGCAGGCGCGGCGGCTGCTGGAGATGGACTTGCGCGCGGCGTTACAACGCGATGAGTTCCAGGCGTACTACCAGCCGATCCGTGACGTCGCCAGCGGTCGCGTCGTCGCCTTCGAGGCGCTGCTGCGCTGGAACCATCCGCAGCGCGGGCTGATCGCACCCCTCAACTTCATTCCACTGGCCGAGGAGACCGGACTGATCGTCCAACTCGGCGACTTCGTGCTGCGCTCTGCCTGCAACGATGCAGCCACCTGGCCGGACGATGTCGACGTCGCCGTCAACCTGTCCCCGGTGCAGTTCAAGAACCCGAATCTGATCGCATCCGTCACCGAGGCGCTGGCATTGTCGGGGCTCGCGGCGCGCCGCCTCGAGCTCGAGATCACCGAATCCGTTCTGCTCCAGAACAGCGAGGCGACGCTGACCACGCTGCACGAGCTCCGCGCCATGGGCGTGCGGATCTCGCTCGATGATTTCGGCACCGGTTATTCGTCGCTGAGCTATCTGCGCAGCTTCCCCTTCGACAAAATCAAGATCGACCGCTCCTTCGTGTCGGAGCTCGCGACGCGGGAGGATTCCATGGCGATCATCCGTGCCGTGACGGGGCTGGGACGGAGCCTCGGCATCGTCACCACGGCGGAAGGTGTTGAGAACGACGCGCAGCTCGAACTTCTGCGGCGCGAAGGCTGCAACCAGGTGCAGGGCTATCTGTTCAGCAAGCCGCGTCCTGCGTCCGACGTGGCGATCATGCTGGATCGGCCGCGGCTACTCGCGTCGGCGTAAGAGGTTTAGCTGCGGCGCAGGGCGAAATGGGCGCCGCAGAACGCCATCACCGCACCGAGACACAGCGCGGCAAGGCCCGCCAGCACGCCGGACACGGTGGGGATCGGGCTCGGCGCCGAGGCCGCTTGCCCTGCGCCCGCGAGCAGAAGCACCCCGACCGCGATCAGGAATTGCCGCATCCTTTGCGGAATTTGGCCGGAGGCGGCGCTCTGCATCAGTGTCGCCGTGAAATAGCCGCCGGAGAAGCCGACGGTTGCGATCAGCCACCAGGCGATCGCCGCGCCTGCCGGCATGAACTCATGGGTGTCGGAGCGCCAGAGGCCGCCCAGGTCGAGTCCGTAGCGTGCGCCGAGCATGTGCACCGCGAGCGCGAGCAACACGCCGGAAATCACGGCAGCGCCGAGAATCAGCCGGCGCGGAAAAAAGGTCGTCTCAGCCATGCCCCGCTTGTAGGATGGGCAAGGGCGATCGCGCAAGCGGATCGCAGACGGGATTGCGCGGACGGGATCGATCGTGAAGATGCAGCTCTCCGAGGCACGGCCCGCTTCAGCCACGAGCTACGCCTACAAGGCGTCGCTGGTCGGCTCGGCGCATCGCTTCGAGCTGACCGACGAAGGCCTGTCCTGGCATATCGGCAGCCGTTCGGGCGTCTGGCGCTATGACGAGATCAGCGCGATCCGGCTGTCGTTCCGCCCGGTGTCGATGCAGCAGCACCGCTTTCGCGCCGATCTGCGCCACACCGATGGCGGCCGCATCGCGATCCTGTCGACGAGCTGGCAGACCGCCGCGCTGATGGCGCCGCAGGACAACGGCTTTCGCGATTTCATCCTGGAGCTGCATGCGCGAATGGCGAGGGCCGGCAGCCGGGCCGAGTTGACCGCTGGCCTGGGCCGCAAGACCTATGCGGTGGTGCTGGCATTCCTGGCGGCCCTGGCGGTCGCGATGACGGGACTGCTGATCCGCGCGCTGATCATCGGCGAATTCGCGGGCGCGCTGTTCATCATTGGATTTGCCGCGCTGTTCGCCTGGCAGGTCGGCGGCTTCGTGCGGCGCAATCAGCCGCAGAGCTACAGCTTCGATCGCGTGCCCAAGACCTTGTTGCCTTAGAAGGCCTTGCTGTCGTAGGCGCTGCAATCGGCTGCAATTAAACGTGACTTCGCCGCTCCGCACCGGTGTCGCAGGGTGCGCCGATGTCAGCCATAGATCGCAGCAGCCGCGTGCCGACGGCGGACGAGATCGCGGAGATCAACCGGAGGCACCTGATTGAAACACCGTTGTCGCCGGCCGACCTGTTGTTTCTGTTCGGGACCCGCGAGGACGTTGAGCTGCGTGTCGAGACCGCCGCGAGGCTGTGGCGCGAGGGCTATTTCAGCTGGTCGATCGTCAGTGGCGGCGTGACGCCGGGCTCGGAGCAATCCGAGTGCACGATCATCAAGGCGGCGATGGTTGACGCGGGCATTCCCGCGGACCGGATCCTCGAGGAACACCGCGCGATGAACACAGGCGAGAACGTGATCCTCTCATTGCCGATCATCGATGCCGCGCTGGGACTACAGAATGTCCGCAGCGTGATCTGCTTCGGCAACACTTGGACCGCGCGGCGCTACCCGATGACACTGCATCGGCACTGGCCCGAGGTCGAGAAGATGCTGCTTACCGTCGACAGCTTCACGACGCCGCGCGCGCTCTGGCACACCGATGCCGAATTTCGTGGCCGCATCCTGCACGGATGCGACAAGATCGAACCGTACGAGGCGAGGGGCTTTATCGCGGATTGGCCGGAGGCCTGAGCGTCGAGGGAAGACCGCGTGCTACTCCGTCGAATCAAAATCCTCTTCCTTGGTGCCGAGCAGCGACACGATGGTGCGCAAGCCGGAATCGAGTTGCTCGGGCGAGGGCGGGGCGAGCGCCAGCCGCACTGCATTCGGCGCGTGGCCATGCGCTATCGCGAAGGTCGAGGACGGCGTCAGCGCAATGCCGCGCCGGGCTGCGGCCGCGACAAAAGTCTGCGAGCGCCAATGCGGTGGCAGCGTGAGCCAGAGATGATAGGAGCGGGGATCGGCGCCAATCTGGTAGCCGGCGAGCAGCCTTGCTGCGGTCTGCTGGCGCCGGGCGGCGTCGATCCGCTTCAGCCGCGTCAGCTCGGCGACGGTGCCGTCGGCCATCAGGCGCTGTCCGGCCGCGAGCGCATGGCCGGAGGCGATCCAGCCGCCGGTCCGCACTGAACTCATCACGCTTTCGCGCAAGCGCGGCGGCGCGACCAGGATGCCGAGCGCAAGACCCGGCGCGACCTTCTTGGACAGGCTGTCGACCACGATACAGCGGTCCGGCCCGAGTGCCGCAAGCGGCGTGTCGTCGGCAAGGAAGCCGTAGACGGCATCCTCGATGATGGTGAGGTCGAGCTTTTCGGCGACACGCATGATGTCGGCGCGCCGTGTCGGGCTCATGGTGACGCCGAGCGGATTCTGGATAATGGGCTGGAGATAGAGCGCCGACAGATGTGCCTCGCGATGCGCCTTCTGAATCGCGTCGGGCCGCGCGCCGTGCTCGTCCATCGGAATCGGGACCAGCGTCACGCCGAGCCGCGCCGCGATGCTCTTGACGTAGGGATAAGTCAGCGCCTCGACGCCGCAGCGGCCGCCGGTGGGAACGAGGGCCGCGATTGCCGCCGCCAGCGATTGCTTGCCGTTGGCGGTGAAAACGATCTGCTCGGCCTGCGGCGTGAAATCCTTGCGCGCGAGATAGGCGGCGGCTGCATTGCGCGCGCTCTTGGTGCCGGTGCTGGTCGAGACGCGCAGCGCGGATTCGAGCGCGTCGACGCGCTCCAGTCCCGCGAGGCTCTTGGCGATCATGGCCCATTGCTGCGGCAAAAGCGGGTAATTAACCTCAAGGTCGATGCGCGCATCGCGAGGTTCGCTCATCGTCTCGACTTCGCGCCTGACGTCGCCGGAGATGAACGTGCCGCGGCCGACCTCGCCGACGGCAAGCCCGCGGCGCAAAAGCTCCGTATAGACCCGGCTCGCGGTCGAGACCGCGATGCCGCGGTCATAGGCAAAATTGCGCTGCGGCGGCAGCCGGTCGCCGGGTCTTAACGTGCCGTTAGAGATATCGGCGGCAATGGCATCGGCAAGCTTCACGTACTCGAACTTGGACATTATTGCACCGAGAGCAATGTTTTCCTTGTACCGAACATTGTACTGGAGCATTTAAGTTCCATCAAGTTCCGCGATTGAGCCGAGGTGAGCGAGAGCAATCCGGAGGCAAATGAGGTGCAGACGCTTCCCGCGTTTGCGCCAACGGCATCTGCTTCGCCGCGCGGGACGTTTAGGCCGGAGAAGGAAAATGACCACGATCTCGCAGACCGCCGGGCGCAGTTTACGCCCCTCCTCATCGGGCGGATTTTTCCGCACGCTCGCTAACGGCGCCTATGCGCTGTTCGAGCGCCTGGAGCACCGTTCCGCCGTCAAAACGCTGAACGAACTCGACGACCGCGCCCTGCGCGACATCGGGATCACGCGCAGCCAGATCGAGGACGCCGTCTACGGGCAGGTGAAAGCCGAACTGACGCGGTATCTGTAAACTCATTGGGCGGCGACGCCCGATGGTCCGGGCGACGTACAATGTCTCCGCACCGTCATTGCGAGCGCAGCGAAGCAATCCAGAATCCCTCCATGGCGCCAGTATGGATTGCTTCGTCGCAAGGGCTCCTCGAAATGATGGAGTGTGGGTGATGGCGTCGCTCCTTCAATTTGCATTGTCCTTGCAGACAGACACACCTTCTCGCGGCTTGTTTTCGCCCGAGTTTTGCTTGGTCGCCTTGCCCTCGGTGAAAGGGCTCAGGGAAGGCCGGGCGCTGGCTAGCACCCGCGGTCCACTGTGCGAAGTTGCAGTAGAAAATCTGCACAGCAGCATACAGGTGAAGCCAGGACATCCGGCCTTACCTGCGCAGTGGTTTTACGGCTTATGTCGCGCTCTCCCCGGGGAGCGATGCACCCCGTCGCCATGCCGATGACTGATGCGCGGGCCCGGTCGGGCCGCCACATCACCGCAAGACTTGGCGCACAGACCCCGGGATCCTTCGTATGCGGTGACAGGTTGCGGATCTGCATGTCGTTTATCATGCGTAACCGAAGCGGGGTCATTGAAGGCTCCTTGGCAAAAAAACGAAAACTGCCCGAGGGCAGCAACGCCATCTTGCTCGAAGCCAAGCCTATGAACGCTGCAAATTACGTCTCACCATGGCACGCCAAAGCAGTTACAGTTGCTTCAGCCGCATTCCTTCATCCGAAGATGGGCCACTCTTGCCGAGTGTTCTGCCGCGGAGCGGCTTCGTCCAAATGAAGAGCGTTTTTAGCTCAGCGGCGCGGCCACGGCGGTGCGGTTGAACGCAAGCGTGCGACCCGCGCTGGTGGGCTAAAAACGTGTTGGACTAAACCGCCGGGCACGGCAGCGCCACAGCTATGGGGATTGTAACGCGGCGAAGAGTTGCAAGGGACCGCAAACGCGGTCGCGAATGGTGAGGACAGGAGACTTGAGCGGACGCGATGACGCATCGGAGGTACTGATCACGAGCAAAGAGCAACAGAATTGCCTTGGAAATGCGATGTGAAGCCCCACGGGGCGAAATTGTCCCGTTCGCGAGATCGCGCAGCGTTGGCCGAGACATGATGGTGAGTAGCCGTTGACGGTCATGAAGTGTCCATGATTGGCGCACGGTTGGCGGCGCATTCGAAAGTTTCGATGACCACCATGGTGCCACAGCGACACAGCGGGCATGTCTTCAGGGAAACGCCCGTGAGTAGCTCATATCGATCTCTGTAATCCATGCTGACTTTGCGGGTGGCCGTTGGCGGCGACATTTGCATGAGCTGCCGGCACAGAGCGAGCTTCTCTGCGCGGTAGCGATTGGCCAGGAAGCCGAAATACCGAATACGTTGAAACCCGTCGGGAAGTACGTGAAGCAGGAACCGACGGATGAATTCGTCAGCGCCAAGCGTCATCGTCTTGTGGCGGTTGCCATCGCGATAATCCTTCCAGCGAAACTGAACCTTGCCGTCATTGATATCGAGCAGGCGATCGTTGGAGATGGCGACGCGATGTGCGTATCGGGCGACGTACTTGAGGACTTGTTCAGGTCCGGCGAAGGGGCGCTTCGCGTAAACCACCCAGTCCTTTTTCCGGATAGGAGCGATGTGACGCAAGAAGGCGTCGCGCGTCCGAAGGGGTTCCAGGGAGGAAAAGAACTGCAAATCTCCGGCGTCGAAGGCCTTCCGGAGATAATCGAGAAACAGTCGACGAAGCAGACGCGCCAACACGAGAACGGGCAAAAAGAACTTGCGCCGACAGGAAATCCATCGTGTGCCATCCGGAGAAATGCCCCCACCCGGAACCACGCAATGCAGATGCGGATGGTGAAAAAGAGCCTGTCCCCAAGTATGAAGCACCGCGAAGAATCCGATTTGCGCGCCCAAATGCTTGGGGTCAGCTGCGATGGTGCGCAACGTCTCGCTCGCGGCCCGGAACAGAATGCCGTAGACGATCTCCTTGTTTTGAAGGGCAATAGCTGCAATGGACTGCGGTATGGTGAAGACCACATGAAAATACTGGGTGTCAAGAAGTTCTGATCGACGGTCGTCCAACCACTGGGCACGAGCCAGTGATTGGCATTTTGGGCAGTGGCGATCACGACAACTGTTGTAGCAGATGCGCTGGTGGTCACAGTGATCGCAGCGCTCGACATGACCACCAAGTGCCGCAGTTCGACACAGTTCGATCGCGCTCATGACGCGACGCTGTGCGGTGCATAGCGAGCTGCCATGACTCTCACGATAGGCTGCACCGTAGCGGCGGAATATGTCCGCCACTTCCGGCCCCGAGCGGGCCATCGGTCTGAAACTCAGAAGTGTTTTGGCGGCGCCGGCCGTGGTTCGGCGGGAACTGGATGCGGCAAGAGGTCCAGAGGGCTGGACGTCGAGCAGACCTTGTTGGTCGCGATGCGCAAGTACTTGGCCGTGGTGGCGAGGCTGCGATGACCGAGGAGGAGCTGAATGGTCCGCAAGTCGGTACCTGATTCGAGGAGATGTACAGCGAATGCGTGCCGAAGCGAATGTGGGGTGACGGGTTTAGAGAGACCGGAGAACCGATGGGCCTTTTGGCAGGCTGCTTCTACGGCGTCCTTCGTGATTGGCCGATCATCGTGAATGCCAGGGAACAGCCACTCCTTCGGACGAACGGCGATCCAGTAGCTGCGCAGGATCTCCAGCAGCATGGGCGACAGCATCACGTATCGATCTTTGCGACCTTTACCCTGCTCGACGCGAACAACCATACGGGCACTATCGATGGCGGCGGCCTTCAGCCGGACGGCCTCCGAAATGCGCAAGCCTGCCGCGTAGCAGGTGGTCAGGATCACCCGATGTTTGTTGCAATCCACGCAGCTGAGGAAATGCACAACTTCTTCAGGGCTCAGGACGACGGGTAGCTTCTGCGGCTTTTTTGGAAGCGGGATGTCTTCTCCAAAGGTCCAGTCCTTCTTGAGCGTAATCCTGTAAAGGAACCGAAGCGCCGCGACAGCCGTATGGATTGAATTGGGGGCCAGCCTCTTCTCGTTCGTGAGGTAGATTTGATAAGTCCGGATGTGCTCGGGGGTCAGCGCATCCGGCGACATACGGAAGTAACGTGCAAACAGCGATTGGAGATACGATGCCTGTGTATGCGGCGACAGATTCCGCACCTGCATGTCCTCAGTCATCCGTTGTCGAAGAACCGTCATGGGAAGCTCCTTTGCGATATGAAAGCGCTGCAAGCAGCGCCTCCAGCGTCTCGCAATCGAACTTCGTCGGGAATGCAGGAAGATCAGATGGTGGCACCGAATCTTGCCACGAGTCGCCTACCGCGAAGCGGTGATGCGCCGGAGAGGGGCGGACTGCCTCGTATTAGCGAGGAAGCGGGGTAATGCCCGTGAGGTCATCGCCATTGGATCGGCTCAACCAGCAATGGGAGGAAGGCGGGTTGTGCGACGGATAGGGAATATGGCTCTGTTGAGCCATATTCCCTATCATCGCTGATCGTCGACTCTCTGATTCGCCCGTTAAAGCTGGACGACGCTATGCTCGACAATCCGGAGAAGACCACCCGGCTGCTCGCCGCACTCAAGGCGGCTACGCCATTTGACGTTGAACTGGCACCATCGTTGATCGAATATCTGCAAGCCCAGAATGTTGCCGATGCTGATCGGATGCACCACGTCGTCTGGGATTTGTCATACGCCGGTGACGAGGGCGGCATCATATGCCACTTGTCTCGCTCGGAAGAAAAAGGCAGTGCGCTTGTCGTCTCCCTCACACATGTGCGCGTGCCGCGCTCGATGCCACTTGCAGCGGCCGTTCTGGATTATCAGAAGCACCGAGTGAAGAAGCTCAAGAAGCAGGGCCGGAGGTAGCATAGAAATGGCGCACGCGATTATCCGAGGAAAGAATGGTCGCCGATATGAAGTGGAGTTTGACGACGCGCCGGTACGTGTCGAAGTTTATGCCAGTGAGGAGACCGTCGAGATTTTTGTGGAGGCAGATTTTGAAACGCACCCGGAAGAACGGCGACGTTTTGCGATAATCAACATCCCCCGCCACCTGTTCAGCGAGGCCACGGGTCGGACGGCGCGACGCACAGCGAAGGATCGTTAATGCCACTGCCGCGCACTCTGTGCCGCTTCCTTCTTCAGGCCGCCGCCATCGCTGCCTACCGCGGAGCGGTTTAGTCCAATAGAGATTATGCCGACGTCGGCATAATCTCTATTCGATGACAACCAACCAAGAAGCGATCCTCAACCTGTTTCGCGTGGTCAATCGATACGTCGGCAACCTGCCGTCGATGCCCGGCGTGTTCCCGGATTACCCGGCCCCGGTCATTCGCAACAGCGAGGCAGGCCGCGACATGATCTTGATGCGGTGGGGTATGCCACCGCCGCCGCGCACCGGCGGACCGCCGGTCACCAACATCCGCAACGCGTCATCGCCGCACTGGCGTGGATGGCTCAAGCCGGAGAATAGGTGCTTGGTCCCGGCGAACAGCTTCGCCGAATACGCGCCCGAGCCGAACCCTGAGACGAAGAAAAAGGACGTGGTGTGGTTCGCGCTCAATGACGAGCGACCGCTGTTTGCCTTCGCGGGCATCTGGACCGAGTTCAAGGGCGAGCGTGGCACCAAGTCCAAACCGATCCCCGGCCCGCATCAGGTTTATGGCTTCCTGACGACCACGCCGAACGCCGTGGTCGAGCCGATCCACCCCAAGGCCATGCCGGTGATCCTGACGACCGACGAGGAGCGCGACGTCTGGATGCGCGCGCCGTGGGATGAGGCGAAGGCATTGCAGCGACCGTTGTCTGATGAAGCATTGAGGACCGTCGCACGGGGCGAGGATAAGAAAGACAAGGCCGCCGCGTGACCGATAGCGGCTGGCAGCGCGCTCTCGACGACCCGATCCAGTTACACGACGGCCGAGCGCTGGTCACGTTGCATGACGCGGCAACCTACATCACTGCACTACCGAAAAAGGAGGCCGCAGAGCCGGAATGGCAGGCCGCGATTGCGGCGTTGATGTTGGTGGTCGAACTGAGAGGCCCGACGATGTTTGCCCGGATCGGCGTCATGAAAGCATTGAACCGGGGACACGTTCGGGAGTTTAACCTATCTCGCAAGGAACCCCGCTGGGGACGCCGCAAGCCGGCGCGAGATCGATGAAAACGGTCTGGATTTACGTTGATACAAAGAAACAGGTCGGCGACCGTGACCATCTCAGGGTGTTTGCGAACTCGGACCTTGCCGATGAGTGGTTCGTGGTGAACGATCCCGAAGGCGTCGTCTTTGAGTACGAGGTCATAGGCGTTGCAGACGACGAAACCGGGTCAGGACGTCAACGGCATCGCTAGGGACCGAGGCCGACCACCACATGAAATGCCCGGCGTGCGGGCACTGGTCGACATGCGCGATTTGGCGGAGGTGGTGACCCACATCCACGATCAGAACATCGAGGAACGGCAAGGTCGTCCGGCTACGGATTTACAGTGACGTTCCGCCCATGGTGAAGCGCTCCGGGCAACGCCGAACGCCTTCCGGCCGCTTGATGTTGCCCTCGATCCATTCAGACAGCGCGATGCGCGGCGGCGGAATCCCGATGCCCGCCAGGAAGGCTGGCTGATTTACTACGGCGATATCCACGTCGGCAGCATAGGCCTGCGCAGCGGCAATCCGGTCGAGAGTGATCCGTGGCAGTGGCGCTGCGGCTTCTATCCGGGATAGGAGCCCGGCGAGTGCACCACGGGCACCGCAACGACGTCCGAACAGGCCCCCGGTGCCCCTGCGCCAATCCTGAAACCGCGCGGGTGTCCCGCAATTTGTTGGGAACTAGCGTTCGTTCTGTAATTTAAGTTCATTCTGTAATTTCATATGTCTAGCGGTGACGGGGTGGTTTCGTCTGCGGTGGAGCGGACGATGAACTCTTCGAATGGCAATGAGCTCCCACCTCAGCAGGGGCAGGAAGATCGTCGCTGCCCTCGGTGCAACCGTCAGCCTCACTTGCTCACCACGTTACTGGATACGCGCACGGGCAAGACGGTGCGTATTTTTCGGTGCCCCCAATGTGGTGAGATCACCTCAGCTGAGGAAAGGTGACCTGTTCAATGTCCGTTGTCGTAGCGGGTGATTTCGATGTGATCGGGCAGGACCCATAGGCAATGCTCGCCGGGTTCGAAGCGCGCGCAGATCGCCTTGCCGCGCTTTGGCTCGCTCCAAACGTCGTCAACGATCGCAGGCAAAGGCGCGCGCGTGATCTTGTGACACATGCCCCGGCGAATTCGGCGGCCATCGCAAGCCTGTCTGCCTTGACGAGCCCATACCATTCGGAAAGCAGCATTTTGTCGCGGCACCCGATCGTCCAAGGGATGCGCAACCTGATCTCGTCGCCGGGCAGCGCGACGCGGCCGGGGCCGGGCAGTGTCGGCGCTGGCGGCGCGTTCGGATCAGGCTTGGCGTAGTTTTGCGCCTGCGCGGTGGCGGTGCTCGCGAGCAGCGCGAGCGCGATGATGATGCGTTTCATTGCACTTGATCCTTTCCGGGGCGGCGCAGCAGATGGATCGACGGGAATGTCGCGCCGCTCGCGCCAGCGATGGCGAGCACGTTGTTATTGTCCATCTTCCGCAGCGCCCAAACTTCGCGCACCAACTTGCCGCGCGACGGCGGGCCTTCGCCAGCACATCGCATCTCGACGAGATACACCGGGCCGCGCCCGACGGTGCCCGCTTCGGCGCGCTGCTGCACCGATCGGATATCGCAGTTATAGCCGGGTTCATGATAGGTGCGCGCGCCGATCACGATGCCGGTGATCTCGACATCACCGTTATCGTCGCTTGTCCAATTGCCCAAATAGGCTTCGGGCAATTCGGCAGCGTGCGCGGGGGATGGTGCTGGCGAGTAATGCGAGCGCGGCCATGATGCGTTTCATGACTTTGCCTTTCCTATGATCGACATCTGCTGATAGGTCAGGTCCGGTTGGCTATTTCAATTCCGGAAGAACACTGAGCAACGTCTCCCGCGCTCCGGTAGGGTTCCCACTTCCCGTCCAACTGAAACATCGCCGTCGCGCTCAGAGGTCCGGAACGAAAGCGCATGGCCGCACTTGAGAAAGCATGAGACCGCCGCTCGCCGGTACTAACACGGCGCATGTCGCGGATAGCCAAAGGTCGCCGACCCGCTTTTCTCTACAAGCGCTCGCGCAAGATAGCCAAAAGCGGCGGTCTCCGGTTCCATTCAAAATCGCCAGCCGCGCCCCGATCGGTTGCGGGGGGAGCACACTGGGCTGATGTCGGCCTGCCGGTGGCGTTGTTCTTACCGAACCGGAGGCTCTGTCATGCGCAACCATATCGACATCAACTACCTACACAGCCGGGCCATCGTTCGAGAGATCGGCGAGAGGCTACGAGCGTCGCTGAAACCAGAGCGGGAATTACCGGCGAGCCTTAGAATGCAAATCGATCGGCTCCGCGAATTGGAGGAGCAGTCATCATCGATCATTCCAGCGGCCAAGCGCTGGAAGAAGCCGCGCGGTTGAGCCGCAGACGGCTCGGCCGGCATGGACGAGCGATGCCACCGGTGAAGCTTCGTGCAACAAGGATTTTGAGTGAGTACGGTGAGGCGCAATCCGAATTGATCGGCAAAACCGTAGTCCTTACCGACGGAAAGGCAGGCACCGTCGAGAACGTTTGGCTGGATGAATTGCACGGGCTCCGGATTTCGATCAAAGGCCATGATGGAAGATGGCCGGTCTCAACCATTAAGTTCGCGGAGAACTAGACCTTCGCATCCGCTGCGGACCACCCAGAGCGCGCCCTTCCGAGCAGGATGAAGAATCCGATCTCGATCAGGAAAACGACGCCCGCGATGGCGAATACGAGGTACAGGTCGCCCGAGGATGGCAGTCGCATGGTGTGCCTCGCGGCGTTGCGAAGCCCCGAGGTCAATTGCTGAAACCCAGCGAGAGTTTCGATTGCATCTCAACATTGCGGTCAAAGCGGCCTAACAATCCTTTTTGCGCGGGCTTTGGGTGGTTCCCCCCAAAATGGGGCGACCGGGCGGGGACGCGGGACCGCGCTATTTTAGGATATTTGCGATTTGCGGTTTCCGATTTTGTTCCGTCGGCTTATCTAAGGAAATCTGCCAAGTAGGCGATGCAATGACCAAGCTGGACCAAGCATGGTGGGCATGGCAGGCGCTTTCGAGGACTGAGAAGGCGCGGTTTCTCGTGCTGTTCCGCGAACACTATGCCCGGCAGCGCGCGGCGGTGCAGAAGAATGGCCATGTCGCTCAAGGCGCAAGGGTGTCGAGCCTCACGGACTTGACGCTGACCGAGGCGGACCTCCAACGGGCTCGGCTGTAAACGGCCGCTGGTGCGTTTGCCGCGCCGGGGCTACTCCGGGCCGGGCCGCTTGCGTAAATCGCGGTAAATCCGGTTTACCGGGCCGAGAAACCGCAAGGACTTCTGCACGAGAGGACGCGGGCGCTCATTACCCCAGCCGATTTTGTTTTCTTGACCCCCGCGTCTCGACGCCACCAGCGCAGCAGTGTCCGGTTTGCCCCCAACAGCCGCCGCGACGACGAAGGCGGAGAGAGTCCGGGTTGGGCCCAAAGCCGTCTGCCGATGTTGCATGGAGCAAACCCGCATAACCGCTCGCAATCTCAGCGAGCCGCCGGAGGATACGTGAGCGAACGAAATCGTGGTGGCGATCGTATTGGTTGAACGAGTGACCCTACAGGTCGTTGATGCGGTCCCGGGTTTCCGGACGGGTGTTCAAGTACGCCACCAAGACAAGAAGGCAGTGTCGAGCGCACGAATTCAGAACGCCTTTGTCCGGATGACACTATTGTGGCCTAATAGTATCGTGGCCTAATAGTCCCACTGCGCGCCGATGCCGGTTTCCGTGCCGCCGTCGGCGCCGGTCGCGCCTTGGATGCGGATATTCTTGGTGATGTCGACGTCGATCGTGGCCTTGCTGGAGCCCGGCGAGGTTCCCTGTCGCACACCGACGTAAACCCGGTCGTTCAGGCGCTTGGCCGCTCCGACCTGGCCTCCGCGCCCATCCGTGCCCACGTCCAGGCTGTCGACCCCGAGCGAACGGCGCATATTCTCCGTCGCGCCGGGGCCGCCGCCGGAGAACTGGGCGATCGTCTGGGCCACCTGCACGGCTTGGCCGGCGGAGAGGCTGCCGGCGGATTTGTTGAACATCAGGCGCGCCAGGATCTCGTCCTGCGGCAGTTCCGGCGATGAAGCAAAGCTGATCTGCGGTTGCGAAGCGACCCCGGAAACCAGGATCTTCGTCGTGACATCGGTGCTCTTCGTCTCGGCGACGAAGTCGAGGGTCGGGTCGGTGGTGCCGTTCAATGTCACCTTGCCGCGGGTGAAGTCGAGCCGGCGGCCCAGCACGTCGAAGCGGCCGCGCCGCATCTCGAAGGCGCCCACGGTGACCGGCGCGACGCTCGTGCCTTTGAGCGTCATGTTGCCGCCCAGCTCGGATTCCATCCCCATGCCGCGCACGAACACGTTGTTCGGGGCGCTGATGGCGAGGTCAAGATCGGCCACGATGGCCGCGTTGGCAGCCTTGCGGCGGCCGTCCTTCGCAGCAGGCTTGCTCTCGTTGCGCTTGGCGCCGTTCTTGCCCGGTCCGGCATTCATGTGACGCACATCAAGCTTGTCGGCACCGCCGGGCAGCTTGTCCGGAATGTTGATGTCCAAACTCTTCACGTCAAAACGGCCGGTGAGGCGCGGCCGGCTCGCGAAGGCGCCCGACATCGCAAGCTGGCCGTCGGCAACGAGACGCATCAACTCGCTGGAGACCAGCCCGGCGTTCTGCAGCGTGATCTCCATATTGCCCGGAAAGCTGCGGGCAGGGTTGATCCCGACATTGCCCTTTACCGCGACGCTGCCACCATTGCGCGTACGGGCGGCGAACGACGCCGTCACCGAACGGCCGGCCGCCGTGATCACGCCTTCTATCCCGTCCAGCGTGACACCATTCGCCGTGTCCTCGAAACGCGCCCCGAAGATGCGCACGGTGCCGTCCGGTTGCGGATCGGCGGGCGTGCCCTTGAGCTGCGCGTCGATGGTCGCGGTGCCGGAGGCGCGGGCGCCGGAGGTAGCGAGCATGGCATTGGCGATGCCGAGCGCGACGCTGCCTTTCACATTCACCTCCATTGCTCCCGCACCCAAGGGCACTGAGCCCGTGAGGGCGACGCCCGACAATGACGGTCCGGAAGCGCGAATATCGAGCCCCACGCGGCCGGAGGCCAGCAACCCCTTGGCCTTTACATCCAGCGGCCCGATGCCGGAGCGCGCCAGATCCGGCATGCCGGCTCGGGAAACGGCGAGATCGTAATGGCCGCTTGGCGTGCCGACCGGGCCGGAGAGCTTTGCCGTGCCGCTGAGCGTGCCCGATAGATCGAGCCTGGAATCGGCGAACCCGGCGAGAGCGAGCGGCAGGTTGCGCAGGTCCACATCGAGATCAATTGTCTCGCCGGCTTTGCCGCGCACAACGGCGCTCCCGCCGTCGGTGGTGAGGGCGAGACGGTCGACGGCGAGCGCTCCCTCCGCGAGCGTAAAGGTCGCCGGCGCTGACAAGGAAAGTTTGGTGTGGCCCTTGGTGGCGCGGAAGGCGTCGAGCCGCAGCACGCTTGCCTCTGCGCTCGGAGCGAGCCGCGCAGTCGCGGCGAGCACCGTGCCCTGCGCATTGGTTTCGAGCTTCAGGATGGTCCCGCCGTCGCCCGTCCCATTGGCGAGAAGTGTCATCTTGTCGACGCGCAGACTGTCTGCCCGGAGGCCGGAAATTTCCACCTTGCCGTCGAGCGCCGGGGTGCCGGCAGGATCGACGATGGAGAAATTGATGCGGGCGGCATCGAGTGCCGTGCCCGCTGCGAGCGCCTTGTCCGCCATGGCGTCGATGCGGATGTGCTGCCTGCCATCCGCGACCGTGAACGCGAGATTCGCCTTCACGGCGCCACCGAGCTCCGTCAAGGCGACGGCAGAGAGATCGGCGAGATTGCGCGCGGCAACGGCAACCTGCCCATCGAGCAGTCCGGCGGGGCTGATGTTCAGGCCGCCTTTGGCCACCAGGGAGCCGATGGCAAGATCGAGATCGCGCAGCGCGCGCGAGCCGTCGGCGCTGGTGGCGAGGCTGGCGACGCCGGTTGCAGGCTTGCCGCCAATCCGCCCTTCAAGCCTCGCCTTGACAACAGGATGGCGCGTGAGATCCCGCGCATCGACATGGAGCGCAAGACCCTCGACCGGCTGGCCGGTGGCGCGGCCCTCGGGCACCGCAAAGCGGGCCTTCACCAGGAGCGCGTCGAGGGTGCCGGCGAATGCCGCTTCCGCCTCGGCGCGGCCTTCGAGGCGGCGATCGACCCGCTTGAGGTTAGGCACGACCGCGCGGGCGACAAGGTCGGCGGAGTTGTGGTCGATGCGCCCGTTCACGTTCAGATTCAGTCCAGCGGCGTCCAGCTTCAGGTCATCCACCGCGACCACTCCGTCGGCGTCGCAGGCAACAGCGCCCGCGAGCGTTGCGCCACTACCCAGCAGGCCATCCAGGGCGGGGATGCCGGTGGCGACGTCCTTGGACATGCCGTTGATCCGCACGCGAAGGGCGCGCGGAGCGCCACCCTGGTGGAGATCAGCATCGAGCATCACGGTGCCCTGGAGCGGTCGACCGGCAAGCGGGGACAGAGCGGCGAGGTCGAGCCGGGTTAGCCGCAGTGCGCCCTCAACGGCGTCTGCCGTGGCCCGGCCGTCGAAGCGCAGATCGAGTGGCATGAGCATCACGCTCGCATTCGCGAGCGATGGCACACCGCCCGCCGGCACGGCGCCGGAAAGGGAGAAGGTGCCTTTTTCGCCGAGCGCCTTGTTCGTCTCGGCATCGCGGCCGCGAAGTCCCTCGGCGTTTCCATCTGCCTTCCAGGCAAGGCCGCCTTTGCGGTCAGGGACGGTTTGGGCGCGAACATCGAGATCGCGCGCGCCGTATCCGGCTGCGCCGAACTCCCTTGCGGCCAAGGTCACGGCCAGGGCGGGAGCGGCAAAGGCGCCGCGGAGCGTGCCTTCGAGATGCAAGCTGCTCCAGGCGGGGTCGCGGAGAAGCGTCGCGAAGCGCGCCGCGTCCCCTCCCGTCACGTTGAAGGCAAGATCGGCCGTGTCAGCCGAACGGTCGACGAAGCCGATGACGCGGGCAGCGAAGCCGGTAGTGCGCGCGGTGAGCGTCTCGATCCCGACCCGCATGTTGTCGTCGATGAGCGCGGTGGCGGTGATCTCGGACACGCCTTCGAAGAGAGGCGCAAGCTTCGCGGGCAGCAGATGCTGCACGTCGGCATTGATGCCAAGCGCTACCCGGTGGCGGCTCTCGTGACGCCGGATGTCGGCCGTCCCGCCGATCTGCGCGACAGCACCGGCGGTAAAGTTGAGCGTGCCGTGCCAGCTATCGAGCGCACCGCTGCCCTTTAACTCGGCCTGAACCGCAGGGAGTCCGTCCAACTTCGCGAGGCCCGCCAGCAAGCCGCCCTCGGGTTCGTGCGCCTCGACGTCGATGTCGAGCGTCTGCGTCTCGGGGACAAAGCCGAGCGTGCCTTTCACGACGCCGTCAGCATCGTGGCGGTCGAGCGCGAAGGAGAGCGAAAAGCCCCGCGCGGGCTCCATGAGTCGAGCCGAGGCGGTGAAGCCGAGTTTCGCCGCCTGTCCAGCCACCGGCTCCGCGATGTTGATCTCGCCCACCGCGAGGCGGTCGAGCACCAGGCGCAGCGGCAGGCCCACACCGCCGCTGCTGCTGCCGGCGCTCTCGGCCACCGGCGCGGGCAGCAGATCCGGCTTGCGTGCGAGGATCACCTTGGCCGCTTCCAGCGTTTCCACCGCCAGCGTGCCGCCGACGAACGCGAAGGGATGCCAGACGAGGTGGATGCCCTCGATCCGCGCGAATTCGCCGTGCGGGTCCGCGAGCATCACAGTGCCAACGCTCATGCTGGTGGGGATGACGCCCTCGATATTCGAGACGGTGACGGTGAGCCCACCTCCGGAGGCGAGAGTGCCGCCAAGGGAAGCCAGCATCCTCTTGCCGGGGCCGGTCTGAATCGCGGCGAAGACGAGGGTAAGCAGACCCATCAGCGCCGCCGCGGTGAAAACGAGCCAGCGCAGACCGCGGCTTTTGCGGCGAGGGGTGCGCATCAGAAAGATTGCCCCAGGCTGACATAGATGCCGTACCTGGAATCCCCCACTCGCGGATTGAGGGGAACCGCGAAATCGAGACGAATCGGCCCGAGCGCAGTGTAATAGCGAAGGCCGATGCCGGCCGAATAACGCAGGCCGTCGAAGTCCGGAGTCTCGGAGGCAAAGGCCGCGCCCATGTCGAAGAATGGCACGATGCCGATCGTATCGGTGATCTTCAACCGCATCTCGGTCGAGGCCGCGATGAAGCTCATGCCGCCAATGATGTCGCCCCGTGCATTGCGGGGGCTTGCCGACTGATAGCCGAAGCCGCGCAGCGAGCCGCCGCCGCCGACATAGAAGCGGCGCTGGGGCGGAATGTTGAAGAGGTCCGCGCCGACGATGCTGCCCGCCGCCACCTTGCCGGCAAGGATGTAGCGATTGTCCTCGTCGAAAGCATGATAGGCGGAGAAGGAGCCCTTCATCATGACCGGCCCGGCGCCGCTGGTGCCGAGATAGGCGAACGGCTCGACCGTGCCATTGAAGCGGATGCCCCGCGAAGGATCGAGGAGGTTATCGGTGGTATCGTAAGCCACGTCCACCGGGATGCCGGCGACGAAATAGTTGTGGATGCCGCTCCAGTCCTCCACGCGCGACTGTTCGAGATCGAGGCTGACCTGCGCGGTAAGCCGATCATTGAAGCGGTGGCGTACGCCGCCGAGGAAAGTGACGGCGTCGCGCACATAGGCGTTGGTGACCTCGCGCAGCACCGCTGCTTGGGCGACGAGATCGTCGGCCGGAGTAAAGATGCCGGGCTTCACGAAGGTGGCGGCGGCCTTGAAGCCGAACGGATCGGCATCGGGCACTGCGTCCGGCCTATGGCCAAACCAGGAGGCCTGGGCATCGAGCCGCAGCGTTTCGCCGCCACCGAATAGATTGCGGTGGCCCCAATAGCCGTTCACCACCGAGCCGTCGGTGGTGGAATATCTGGCGCCGGCGCCGGCATAGCGCGGGTCGCGCTCGGTCACGTCCACGTCGATCGGCAAGTGCCCATTGGCGTCGAGCTTGTCCGCTTCGCGCAGACGCACGCTCGCGATGCCTTCGTATTCGGTGAGGCGCTTGCGCAGCTTGGCGAGTCGCGCGGGAGAATAGGGTTCGCCGGGGCGGATGCCTATGCGCTCCTCGATGAAGCCGGGCTTCAGCCGCTGCGCGCCGGAGACCGTGAAGGCGCCGAATGTCGCTGAAGGCCCCTCCTCCACCAGGACCGTTACGTCGAGGGTTTTGGTGGCATGATCCGCCACCACATCCTTGGCAACGATTCGGGCGAAGGGTTTGCCGCGGTCGCGCATGGTGTTGACGATGACGCGCTCCGCAACGGCGATGTCGGCGGAGCGGGCCACCTCGCCGGTCACGAGGGACATCTGCTTTGGCCGTGGCGCGCCGGGCAATGGCTGGCGGTGCGCGGCCTCGAGTACTTGTACGTTGCCGAATTTGAACACTGGCCCCGGCTCCACCAGCACCGTGACCGGCACCGGGCCAGCGTGACGCGCAGCGTTCACTGCGTCGAGCGCCGCCGGGTCCTCAGGCGAGCGCCCCGCCACCTTGATCGTCACCGTGGCGGCATAGCGTCCCTCGGTGTAGAGCGCGGCGACGACGCGGTCCCGGTCGGCGAAGGCGCGCCGAATGAGGCCCGCGGCACCGGTCGGCGCCTGGCTCTTCAGATTATCCAGATTGGACGCGCTGGTGATCGCTGAACGGACGGCGCGTTCTTCGCCCGCGATTTCGAAAGTGACGGTGTAGGACGTTGCGTCGGGAGCGGACGCATCGGTAGGGGTCTTGTTCGGATTGAACCAGGCAGCGGCCTGGTCGAAGAAACTCGGCTCACCTGCATACGCATCGAAGGCAAAGAGTTCACCGGTGACGGCCGCGCAGATGCAAACCCTCCTCAGGGCTCCAAAGGTGACCAGTGATGATAGCTGCGCATGTCGCACTCAGCCTCGTCGGCATTGCTTGTCGATACTGTTACACAAAAGAATAGAGTCGATGGATCACGTCGAAAGTTTGTCGTCGTCGAGAGTTCCACTAATTCCGCCAATCCGATCTCGTTTCGCTATCGGCGTTGTAACCCGCCGGTGGAAAATCAAGGACGGGCCCGCCGCCCGCTTATGCAGCATCGACGATATCGATGGCTGCACAAAACCTGATCAATATGGTCGTGGTCTTTTGCCCGTCTCAGGCACGGTTCTGCTGGGGCCCCTAGCCGCCATGCGTTTTTGAGGCCGGCAGCATGCGCGTAGTGGCGCTAAGGACCTCCGACGTCCGCTTTTGCGCTGATCATGCATGGCTTCATTGCAACATCTGCGGTGCGAGAACGTGACGGCGTGCTTGCGGCGGTTGGATGGCCCAATACGATAATGCGGCAGTCGAGGATGTGTGATGCCACTTCGTCTTCCACCACTCGCAGCTCATCGCTTCTTCGAAGCGGCCGGCAGGCTTTAGAGTTTCAAACCTGCCGACGCGCTGCGTGCAGCGCGCGACACTCAGTGCCTGACCACCAACACCGAGCACTTGGCGTAGCGCACGACATGTCCGGCGTTGGAGCCGAGGAAATAGGTGCGCATCGCCGGCCGGTGCGAGGTCATCACGATCAGATCAGCCTTCATGTGCATGGCTTCCTCCAGGATCTCGTGGTAGATGCCGCCCTGGCGCACCACGCTGGAGATGCGGGCGGCGTCGATGCCGGATTCGCGTGCGACGATGGCGAGCGCTTCCTCCGAGGTCTGGCGCTGCTGCTCGTCGAAATCGGCCGGTACGTATTCGGCGAGCATGACCGGCGTCATCGGCAGCACGTTGAGCAGGCGCACCGTGCCGCTCCAGGTCTGCGACAACGTTGCCGCGGTTGCGATCGCCGGCTTTGCCAGATCCGTGTCGGCGAGGTCGATGGGCACGAGGATGGACTTGAACATCTGCGCCTCCAAATCTTGCAATCAACGAGTCTTGCAGTCAGCGAGTCTTGAAGTCAGCGAGTCTTGCAGTCAGCTAGTCTTGCAGTCAGCTAGTCTTGCGCTCAGCAGGTCTTGCGATCAAGCCACACCAACCGATCGAGACGGCGCCCGCGCGTCTCATCCCAGTCGAAGCAGCTTGGGGCTGACGAACAGCACCAGTTTGCCGCGGCGGTAGGCCACGTCGCCCCAATCCTTGACGTCAAAGTCGAAGATCGCAAGCCCCGCGGTGGGCAGATTGTGGGCGAGCGCCTTGGCGCCGGCCGGATCGCCGCTGCCGATCAGCATCAGCGCGACCTCGTGCATGCCGGGGTTATGGCCAACCAGCATCAGCCGCCTCGGATTTGCCGGGATGGTTGCGGTGCGAAGAGTCTCCAAGATCTGCGCCGGATCGGCGCCGTAGAGTTCGGGCAGGATCTCGACCTGCGGCGCGGCGACGCGGTCCTTCATCGCCTCCCAGGCGGTGTCCCAGGTCTGCCGGGTCCGGACGGCGTGAGACACCAGCACGGTCTCGGGGGCAGGCGGATGGGCGGCGATCCAGTCGCCGATCTCTGCGGCATCCTTGTGACCGCGGTCGTCGAGCCGGCGATCCCGGTCACGGCCGCTTGGCGCGTCAGTCTCGGTCTTGGCGTGACGCAGCAGCATCAAACGGCGCATGGCATTCTCGAATCGTTACACGTCCAGGATAATCTAAAAGGATAATCTACAGGCGCCGGTTGAGGACAAGGTGGCAAGCGCCCGCACAGTCCTTTAAGAAAGCGACATGAGCGAGACTTTCACAAGCGTGTCCCAGGAAGAAGCCGGCTTGCGCGAGCGCGTCCGGCTGCCGTTTGACCTCGATGCCGACATCTGCGTCATCGGGGCAGGGCTTGCCGGGCTCTCCGTCGCGCTCGAGGCTGCCCGGCTCGGGGCCAGCGTCGCGGTGCTCGAGGGCCGCCATGTCGGCTGGAACGCCTCCGGCAACCAGCTCGGCACCGTGATGCCGGGCTTTGCGCTGCCGCTCACCGAGCTGATCGAACGCATCGGCTTCGAGGACGCGCGCGAATTGTGGACGCTGTCGAAGGAAGGGGCCGAGTTCGTCCGCGCCAACGCCACGGAAGAGAACATGCCGGGCATCGGCCCGAGCGACGGCGTGCTGGAGGTCTCCAACGTCGATGGCGGTGACCGGCTGATCAGCCGATTGCAGATGCTCACCGAGGATTTCGACACCGAGGTCGAGGGCTGGCAGGCCGATCGCGTCCGCGACGTGCTCAAGACCGATCGCTATTTCCACGCCGTCTACTATCCCAAGGCGTTCCAAGTCGACGGTCGCAAATACGTGCATGGCCTCGCGGCGCTGGCCCGGCGGGCGGGGGCCCGCATCTTCGAGGACACGCCGGTCGTCAGCATCGATCATTCCGGCATCCGCAAGCGCATCGTCACGCCTTCGGCGCGTCTGCGCGCCACCCACATCGTGCTTGCCGGCAACATCCATCTCGGTGCGCCGCTGAAGCGGCTGTCGGAGACGCTGCTGCCGGTCTGGCGCTATGCTGGCGTCACCGCGCCGCTCGGCGAGCGCGTGCATGAGATCATCGCCTTCAAGGGATCGGTGATGGATTCCGACGGCGTCGACCATTTCCGCATCGTCGATGGCGACCGCCTGATGTGGGAAAGCCCGGAGACCACCTGGGCGGCGCGCCCGCAGCGCTTTGCCGGCGCCGTCAGGCGCAGGATCGGCACCATCTTCTCCGGTCTCGGCAATGTCGAGATCACCGATACATTCGGCGGCGCCATCGGCCAGACCGTGCACGGCATGCCGCAGATCGGCCAGTTGCGCAAAGGCCTGTGGGTGGCGAGCGGGTTTGGACGTCAGGGCATGAACACCTCGGCCATGGCCGGGCAGATGATCGCGCGCAGCATCTTGTGGGGCGACGAGCGCTGGCGGCTGTTCTCGCCGTTCGAGTTGGTCTGGGCAGGGGGCGCGACCGGGCGGGTCGCCGGCCAGCTGGTCGGAATCTGGGGCAAGGCGAGCTCCGCCGCCGCCGGGTCGCTCGCCCGCTACCGCGAACGGGCGCGGGTCAAGGACCGGGAGCGCGAGGCGCGGCTGGCCGAGGCCAACCGGGCTGCCGGCACCGGCCCGCGCCGTCCGCCGCCCAATGGCCGGCCGCGCCCGGCGGCGCCCGTCCCGCGGCCGGAACCGCCTGCGACCGTGGCCGCGGAACCGGCTCCTCACGACCACGGCATCGCGCAGTAAATCGAGAAAAATTGCGCCCGAAAGTGTAACGTCAACCGTTAGAGCCCGTATCTGAGGCGTGGGACTTCCGCGCACGGAGAATGAGATGTATGACCGCCGCATTCTGTTGACGACCGTCGCCGGCCTGTTTGGCCTTGCGGCCTTCCGCTGGCTGAGAGCGACCCCGGCCGAAGCTGGCGACAAGGCCGCCGGGAAGTTCGAGATCGAGAAGACCGACGCCGAGTGGCGCGCCCAGCTCACGCCGCAGCAATACGAAATCCTGCGCAAGGAAGGCACCGAACGCCCGGGCTCGAGCCCGCTCTTGAAGGAGCATCGCAAAGGCGTGTTCGCCTGCGCCGGCTGCGACCTGCCGCTGTTTGCCTCGGACACCAAGTTCGAGAGCGGCACGGGATGGCCGAGCTTCTACGCGCCGATCGAGGGCAATGTCGGCAAGACCGAGGACCGCACCTACGGCATGCTCCGCACCGAGGTACATTGCCGCCGCTGCGGCGGCCATCTCGGCCACGTCTTCGACGACGGTCCGAAGCCGACTGGGCTGCGCTACTGCATCGATGGCTTCGCGCTGGTCTTCCATCCGGCGGCGGCGTCCGCAACCTAGAATGATCCCGGCAATTGTTGCCGGCCCGGCAATTGTGCCCCGGTCGTCCGACCGGGGTATATTTTGTTAAGTCATTGATTTCTTGAGAATACCCGCATTGGCATAGCCCTTGCGACTGTCTCCTCCGATTGCGGCCCTGGTCGACCGGCCGCCGAGATCGGATTTGGAGACAAAGTTATGGGTATCTTCGATGCAATGAACACCTCGGTGGGTGGCCTGCAGGCGCAGTCCTACGCGCTTCAGAACATTTCCGGCAACATCGCGAACTCATCCACCACCGGTTACAAGGGCATCGGGACCAGCTTCGTCGATCTCATTCCCGACTCCTCTGTGCCGAGCAAGCAGGTCGCGGGCGGCGTGACGGCCAACGCCAAGGCCACCATCACCACGCAGGGCACGATCTCGGGGTCCACCGTCGCCACCAACATGGCGATCACCGGCGACGGCTTCTTCTCGATCCAGAAGGCGACCGGCATCGTCGACAACTCCCCGGTGTTCAGCGGCGTCACCTATTACACGAGGCGCGGCGACTTCCAGCTCAATGCCAACGGCAATCTGGTCAACGGCGCCGGCTATTACCTGATGGGCGTCACGGTCGACCCGAAGACCGGCAACCCGACCGGCAATGTGGCGACCGTCCTGAAATTCCAGAACAACTTCATCCCGGCACAGGCAACAACCTCGATCCAGTACGCGGCGAACCTGCCGAGCCAGCCGAACACGGCGGCAAGCTCGACCGCGGCGAGCGGCACACTGCTGGCGGCCGGCGGCCTGAACCCGTCCGACTTCGCCTCCAACCCGCTGATCATCGGCACGCCGCCGCCGCCCTATACGAATGCGACGGTCTCCGGCGCGGCGGCCACCGGCAATCTGCGCTCGGCCTATACGGCGACGACTGCGACTGGCTCGGTGGCGCTGCTGGACAGCGCTTCGGCGGTGGCAACTGGCGGCACGTCTCTCGATTCCGCCGTGCCCCCGCATCTCAACACCAGCCTTCTCACCAATCTGGCCGGCAAGTCGCTGACGGTCAACGGCCAGACCATCAACTTTGACGCCACCGTTTCTGGCGCCTCGACGGCCGGCAGCGTTACCACGATCGGCCTGCTCTCGCCTACCGGCGCAAAGATCTCGGACATCCTGAATGCGATCACCCTGGGCGCCGGCGGCGCCCCCGCCACCGCGACAATGACCGCCGGCGGTAACATCCAGATCACGACCAACACCACAGCCGACGTCACGATCGGCGGCACTGCGGCAAGCTTGCTCGGCGTCAGCAGCGTGACGCGCGGCGGTAACGTGCTGTCCAATCCCGCGATTACGGGTGCCACACAACTCGGCGGCACCGCCACGGCCGGCGGGCCGGAAGTCCTCTCGACGCCCTTCGTGGTCGGCAACACGATCCAGGTGAATGGCACGGCACCCGCCAATACGATCACCTTCGTGGCCTCCGGTGCTGTCGCTCCGAACCAGATCAACATCACCGACGACATCGCGACCTTGCTCCAAAGGATCGACACGCTCAGCGGTGCGAGCGGTTCTTCGATCAGCAACGGCGTGATTACCCTGAATACCGGTATCGCTAATCCCACCTTGACGGTGACGAGCAACAACAACAGCGCCTTCGCCGCGCTCGGCTTCACGTCATCCATTTCCAAGAACCGCGGCGGTGGCGGCACGGCCGGCGCGGGCGGCGTGATCGGCAACGACATCGCCACCTTCACCAAGGAATCGATCAGCGGCGGTGCGGTCACCGCCTATAACGCCGCCGGCACGCCGGTGAACCTGCAGATGCGTTGGGCCAAGACCGACAGCGCCTCGCTGGGTACCGGCCATTCCGACACCTGGAACCTGTTCTACCAGACCGACCCGAACGCAACCGGCACCACGGTCGGCTGGGTCAACACCGGCCAGGCCTTCACCTTTGCCGCCGACGGCTCGCTGACCTCGCCGAGCAGCTCGGGCATCACCATCAACAATGTCAGCGTTAGCGGCCAATCGCTCGGCTCGGTCGCCTTCAACATCTCCTCGGGCGGGCTGACGCAATATGCCAGCACCAGCGGCGCGGTGACCATCAACACCATCACCCAGAACGGCTACGCCGCAGGTCAGCTCCGCTCCGTCGCCGTCAACAACAACGGCCTCGTGGTCGGCACCTTCTCCAACGGCCAGAACCTCGACCTCGCCCAGGTCTCGTTGTCGCACTTCAACGGCACCAACTACCTCAAGGCGCTCGATGGCGGCGCCTATGCCGCGACCGAACAGTCGGGGCCCGCAATCGACGGCGCTTCGGGCACCATCAGCGGTTCGTCGCTGGAAGGGTCCAACACCGACATCGCTGACGAATTCACCAAGCTGATCGTGACCCAGCAGGCCTACTCGGCCAACACCAAGGTGATCACGACCGCGAATTCGATGGTGCAGGACCTCTTGAACGTGTTGCGCTGATCGCGCGTAACGTAACCAAAGGCGGCAAGTCAACATGGGTTTGAGTTCAGCCCTCGCCAGTGCGATGAGCGGTCTGCGTGCCAACCAGGCCGCGCTCTCGATCGTCTCCTCGAACGTCGCCAATTCGCAGACGCCGGGTTACGTCGTCCAGACTCCGAACCAGATCGAGGTCACCACCGGCGACTTTGGCTCGACGGTGATGACGACCGGCGTCAGCCGGGAGCTCGACACTTACGTGCTGAACCAGCTGCGCACCGAGACCGGCGGCAGCGGCTACGCCGACCAGATGGCCAACATCCTGAAGCAGCTTCAGAATGTCTATGGCACGCCCGGCAATAGCGGCACGCTCGAAACCGCGCTGAACAATTTCACCACCGCGCTGCAGGCGCTGTCGACGAGCGCGGGCTCGTCATCGGCGCAGACGGTCGCCCTCGGTGCGGCGCAGGCACTGGCGCAGCAGCTCAACCTCACCACCAAGGGCATCCAGTCGCTGCGCTCCAACGTGGAGCAGGATCTCGGCACCTCGGCGCTAGCCGCCAACGCGGCGATGCAGCAGGTCGCCGACATCAACACCAAGCTCCAGGGGCTGTCGGCAAACGATCCCTCGGCCGCGACGTTGATGGACCAGCGCGACCAAGCCATCAACACGCTGTCGAAATATGTCGACGTCCGCGTCACCACCGACGGTTCGAACCAGGCCAACATCTACACCACGACCGGTATCCAGCTCGTTGGCGCCGGGCTCGCCTCGCAATTCACCTTCGCGTCCGCCGGCGCGCTGTCGGCGACCTCGCTTTACAACATCGATCCGGCCAAGTCCGGCGTCGGCGCGTTCAACATCAAGCTTCCGAACGGATCGTCGGTCGACGTCGTCGCCAACAACGTGGTGTCTTCGGGCCAGATCGCGGCCGATCTCAAGCTGCGCGATCAGACGCTGGTGCAGGCGCAGAACCAGATCGACCAGCTCGCCGCGACGATGTCGAGCGCGCTGTCGGACAAGACCACGGCCGGCAGCACGCTCTCCGGTCCGCCGGCCGGGTTCGATCTCGACCTCGCCGGGGCAGCGCCGGGCAACAGCGTCAACATCACCTACACGGACACGACCACCAACACGCAGCGCCAGATCACGCTGGTCAACGTGACCGATCCGGCGGCGTTGCCGCTCCAGAACGCCACCAACGCCAATCCGATGCAGATCGGGGTGAACTTCTCCGGCGGCATGGGCGCGATCGCCTCCGCGCTCAACACCGCGCTGTCCGGCTCGCATCTGTCGTTCGCCGCCGCCCCGTCGCCGGCGACGGCCACCACGCTGCGGGTGACCGACGACAACACCGGCCTTGCCAAGGTCAATTCATCCTCGATCACCAAGACGATCTCGTCGCTGACCTCGGGCAATCCGCAGCTGCCGCTGTTCACCGACGGCGGGCAGGCGCTCTACACCGGTGCGATCACGGCGTCGGGTTCGCAGCTGACCGGCCTTGCCGGGCGCATCGCCGTGAACACACAGCTGACCACCGACCCGACCAGGATGTCGGTCTACAACACCTCGCCTGTGACGCCCGCCGGCGACACCACGCGCTCGGACTATCTCTATTCGCAGCTCACCTCGGCGGTGTTCTCCTATTCGCCGCAGAGCGGCCTCGGCTCGGCGAGCCAGCCCTTCACCGGCAGCGTCTCGAACTACCTCCAGCAGTTCCTGAGCGTTCAGGGCAATGCCGCGACCCAGGCGACCCAGCTCCAGCAGGGCCAGAGCGTCGTGGTCTCGACGCTTCAGGCCAAGTTCAACTCGACCTCCAGCGTCAATCTGGACTCGGAGATGTCGAACCTGATCCAACTTCAGAATGCCTATGCCGCCAACGCCCACGTCATGTCGGTGGTGCAGAGCATGATGAATACGTTGCTCCAGGCTCAAGTGTAACCAGTACAGGGCTCTGAAACATGTCGATCAGCAGCATCAACTACTCCTCGTCGGTTCTCGGCTCGCAGATCCGCAACATCAATCAGCAGCTTACCGACCTTTCGACGCAGCTCTCGACCGGCAAGCTGTCGCAGAACTATTCCGGGATGGGGACCAATGAGGGCTTTGCGATCGCCGGCCGCTCGCAGCTGTCCAATATCGCGGCCTATACCGACACGATCACCAACGTCAACGTCAGCATCAACCTTGCCAATACCGCGCTGCAGTCGCTGACCACGATCCGCAACACGGTGCAGACGGGCTCGGCCAACACCGCGCAGGATCTCAACGTCAATGGCCAGACCGTCGCGCAGAACACCGCCGCCGCGCAGTTCGGCTCGATGGTCGGTGTTCTCAACACGCAGTCTGGCAACCGCTATCTGTTCTCCGGGACGGCGTTGAATACGCAGTCGGTTGCCAATGCCGGCGACATCATCAACGGCACGACCACGCAGGCGGGCTTCAAGACCGTCCTGGCGGAACGCCAGGCCGCCGATCTCGGCGCCAACGGCAAGGGCCGTCTGGTGCAGACGCAGCCGACGCCGAGCTCGGTGCAGGTAGTCGAGGACGTCGCCGGATCGCCGTTCGGGCTCAAGATCGCGGCGGTCTCCTCGACGCTGACGGGTGCGACCGTGACCGGCCCGAGCGGCTCGCCGGTGTCGTTCTCGGTCGATCTCAACGGCGTCAATCCGAACAACGGCGACAAGCTGAGCGTCAAGTTTACGCTTCCGGACGGCACCACCGAGCAGATCGACCTGACCGCATCGACGGCGACGCCGACACCGCTCGGCAGTTTTGCGATCGATGCAAGCGTCCCGGTCAACCCGACCAACACCGCGACGAATCTCAACACCGCGCTGAACACCGCGATCACAAAGCTCGCCAACACCTCGCTCGTGGCAGCATCCGCGATTGTCGCCGGCGACAATTTCTTCAACACCGCCAGCTCTGTGATCGGCACGCCCGTCAACAACCAGGCGGCGACGCCGGCGCCCGTGACCGGCGCGACGGCGCTGTCCGGCCCGAGCCCTTCGGACTCGATTTCGCCCGGCTTCGTCGCCGGCGACACCATCACCGTCAATGGCACCACGCTCTCCTTCGTCAGCTCGGGCGCGACCGGCAACCAGCTCAACGTCACCGACAGCATCCAAACCCTGCTGAGCAAGATCGACCAGATCACGGGGACTTCGAAGCCCTCGACGGTCCATGGCGGCTCGATCACGATCACCACCGACGATGCAGCGAGCCTCGACATCACGACCTCGAATACGGGAGCGCTGGGTTCGCTTGGCTTCGGTTCGGCGCCGGTGACCGCCACGCAACCGCCGCTGCGCGTCGGCTCGTCGCCCGCAAGCTCGGCGACGACGCTGGTCAACGGCTCGGCCACCACGGTGAAATGGTACCTGGGCAATGACGGGCCCGGCTCGCCGCGCTCCACCGCGATGGCGCGGGTCGACGATTCAGTCACGGTGCAATATGGCGCGCAGGCCGACGAGGACGCGATCCGCCAGCAGTTGCAGGCGATCGCGGTGTTCGGGACGTTCTCGACCTCGCCGACCGGGCAGTATTCGGGCGGGCAGGTCGCCGCCTTGAGCCTGCGGGTAACGCAGGCGGTGACGAAGCAGCCCGGCCAGCAGCGCATCGAGGACATCCAGACCGACCTCGCGATGGCCCAGAACACAATGAAGGACGCGAGCACGCGCCAGACTCAGGCCAAGGCGCAGCTCCAGTCCATCATCGACCAGGCCGAGTCGGCCCCGCCGGACCAGGTCGCCAGTGAGATCCTCGCACTCCAGAACGCGCTTCAGGCGTCCTACCAGACGACCGCGAGCCTCGCGCAGCTCTCGCTCGTCAAGTTCCTGTAAGGCGCATTAAGACGCCGTTAACCATGCCTCTTTACCTCTTGGTGAGGATTTGAGCGGGGGCGGAGCCGTCAATGTCGGACAAGATGCAGCTGGTGGTGGCGACGCCGTGCTTCGGCGGGCAGGTCTCGAGCATTTATGCGAGCTCGATCTTCGCGCTCCAGCGCGCCGTGCACGGCATGTCCAATCTCGAGCTCAAGGTGCTCTTGCGCGATGGGGATGCGCTGATCACGCGCGCGCGGGCCAATCTGGCCGCGATGTTCCTCGACGATCCCAAGGCGACCCATTTCCTGTTCATCGACGCCGACATCGGCTTCAAGCCCGAGCAGGTGTTTCGGCTGATCGAGTGCGGCGCGGATGTCGTTGCCGGCTGTTATCCGATCAAGCGGGTCAACTGGGACAAGGCGAAGCGGGCGATTGAAGCCGGCCGTGCCGACGTGCCCGCCGCCTCGCTCGACTACGTGCTCGAGATCGAGGACCCCGACCGCATCGTGGTGGTCAACGGGTTTACCCGCGTGCGCTACGCCGGCACCGGCTTCCTGATGATCCGCCGCCATGAGCTGGAGGCGATGTGCCGCCATCCGGACTACGCGAGCCTGCAATTCTTCCGCGAGCATTTACACGATACGCTGGCGGCGAGCCAGAACCGCTTCGCCTTGTTCGAATGCATGATCGATCCGGCGAGCGGCACGTATCTCTCCGAGGACTTCGCCTTCTGCAAGCGCTGGACCGACATCGGCGGCGAGATCTGGGCCGATATCCAGAGCTCGCTCGATCACGTCGGGCCGTTGGCGTTACGCGGCGACATCGCCTCGCAATTCGCGCCGTCGCCCACGGCGGCGGCCGATGCGGCGTGAGCCTTCCGGGATGAGCGCCGGCGCATCTCCTCTGTCGGTCTCCGGGCGCACGTTCGACGGCGGCTCGCGCTATCGCCTGCGCGATCTCTTCACACCGCTGGAGATGCTGCTCGTCTCCGGCGGGGATCCGCGGCTGGCGCTCGATCCGGAAGATTGCGTCAGCGCGCTGGATCCGGCGCAGGCGCAACGCAATGTGCAGCACGTTCTTGATCGGATCGCCCACGTCCTGGTGAAGATCGAACTGCTGCTTGACCGCGGCATGGCCGCAACCGTGTCGAAAGAGCCCGCGTTCGAGGTGTGAGATGCAGCATCCAGTTTCCGCGCCGCTGGGCGTGACCACGCCGAACTATACCGATCGCATCGGCTTTGCGCAGTTGACGCGCCGGGCCTTCGAGGGTGTCGATTTGCAGCCGTTGCGCGACCAGCTCGTCGTCCGGATTACGGAGGGCAACGCGCAGGCGGGCGAGGGCCTCGATCTGTCGCTGATCGTCCAGCTTCTCGGCGACAAGGCGGCGGGGCTCGCGATCCAGTCGGAGGTACTGACCTTCCATCAATTGTTTCGCACGCCCTCCGCGGCTCCGAAACCGAGCCTGCGCGTGCTGGCGCTTGCGGCCGACATCGATATGGGCGGCAATACGCCGATCGATTTCCTGCTGGAGGGCTCCGACATCGAGCTCTTGACGCTCTATGTGGTCAAGAGCTCCGGTCTTCCGGAGAATTTGCCCGATCACGACGTCGCCATCGTGATTGCATCCGATTCCGAGGAATGCGGGGAAGCGCTGGCTCTGATCGAAAAGGCTGCGCCGGCCTGGCCGCGGCCACTGCTCAATCGCCCCGATCTCATCGGCAACCTCGATCGTGACAAGCTCTATCGGCTGCTGAACGGTATCTCCGGTCTCGACATTCCCGCGACCACCCACGTGACGCGTGCGCAATTGTCGGATCTCGTGCAGGGCCGAATCGCTTGCGAGGACATCGCGGGCGAACTGTACTTTCCGGTGATCGCGCGGCCGCGCGGCACGCATGCCGGCGTCGGGCTCGCGAAGCTCGACGATACGTCGGCGCTCGCGGCCTACCTTGCCGAGCGGCAAGAGCAGGATTTCTTCGTCGCGCGCTTCGTCGACTATGTCAGCCCCGACGGACTCTACCGCAAATATCGTCTCGCCATGGTCGACGGCAAACCCTATGCCTGTCACATGGCGATCGCCGAGCGCTGGGACATCTGGTATCTCAACGCCTACATGGCGTTCAGCGAGGAGAAGCGGGCCGAGGAAGCCGTCTTCATGCTCGACTTCGACCATGCTTTCGCTGCGCGCCATGGAGCCGCGCTCGACGAGATGAGCAGGCGTGTCGGCCTCGACTATTTCATCGTCGATTGCGCCGAGAACCAGAACCGCGAGCTGCTGGTCTTCGAAGCCGACAATACCGCCGTCGTGCACAATATGGATTCGCCGGTCGTGTTTCCGTACAAGCCGCCGCAGATGCGCAAGATCTTTGCCGCGTTCACGGCGATGCTGTCACGGCATGCAGAGGCAGGCGAGGGGAGCGCAGCATGAACGAGATCATCCGCAACGCGCCACCAGCCGTCGGGCACACTTCGCTGGATCCGCAGGACTGGAGCGAATTTCGCGCGCTCGCCCATCGCATGCTGGACGAGGCGATCGACGGTATCGCCAATGTCCGCACGCGTCCGGTGTGGCAGCCGATCCCCGACGACATCCGTGCGGCATTGAAGGCCGACGTGCCACGCGGGCCAAGCGATCTTGCCGATGTCTATCGCGAATTCGCAGAGCACATCGCGCCCTACGCGACCGGCAACGTCCATCCCGGCTTCATGGGCTGGGTGCATGGCGGCGGCACCGCGGTCGGCATGCTTGCCGAGATGCTCGCGGCCGGCCTCAATGCCAATCTCGGCGGACGCGACCACATGCCGATCGAGGTCGAGCGCCAGATCGTCGACTGGATGCGCCGCCTGTTCGGCTTTCCCGACGGCGCGAGCGGCATCTTCGTCACGGGCACGTCCATGGCCAATCTGATGGCGGTGCTGGTGGCGCGTACCGCTGCGCTCGGCGCGCTGGCGCGGCAGCGCGGCATCGGCAATGACGGCGCACTGCTCACCGCCTATACGTCGAAGGCCGCGCACGGCTGTATCTCGAGGGCGATGGATATTGCAGGGCTCGGCACCGATACGCTGCGCAAGATCGGCGTCGATGCCGATCATCGCATCGACGTCGCGGCGCTGCGCGCTCAGATCGCGATCGATCGCGAGGTCGGCTTCAAGCCGTTCCTGGTGGTTGCCTCTGCCGGCACGGTCGATATCGGCGCGATCGATGCTCTCAAGGAAATCGCGCAGCTGTGCCGCGAGGAGGGGATCTGGTTTCACGTCGATGGCGCCTTCGGTGCGCTCGCGATCCTCTCGCCCGAGCTTGCACCGTTGCTCGGCGGTATCGAGCTCGCCGACTCCATTGCGCTGGACTTCCACAAATGGGGGCAGGTGCCGTACGATGCCGGCTTCCTGCTGGTGCGCGACGGCGAGCAGCATCGGCAGGCCTTTGCGCAGCCGGCGGCCTATCTGCAGCGCGAGGCGAGGGGGCTTGCGGTGGGCACGGTCTGGCCCTGCGATCTCGGTCCCGACCTATCGCGCTGTTTCCGCGCGCTGAAGACCTGGTTCACGCTGAAAACATTCGGCACTGACCGGTTGGGCGCAGTGATCGCGCGAAGCTGCGCATTGGCGAAATATCTCGAGACACGCGTTCTCGCCGAGCCCCGGCTGGAACTATTGGCGCCGGTGAACCTGAACATCGTCTGCTTCCGTTATCGCGCCGACGATGCGGTCAATCGCGAGATCGTCGCCGACATCCAGGAGTCCGGCATCGCGGCGCCGTCGGGCACGACACTGGACGGCAGGTTCGCGATCCGCGCCGCGATCGTCAATCACCGCACCGATGAGAGGGATATCGACGCGCTGGTCGCGGCCGTGCTGGAGTTCGGCGCGCGGAGGACCGGCGAGCGCTTGATCGAGATCGAGGCGCCGCCGCTCGCGGTGCAGTGAGGTCAACAACGCCGATTGAAACGAAAACGCCCCGGACTTGGTCCGGGGGCGTTTTCGTTCAGATCTGCGAAAGCGTAGTCAGGCAGCCGAGCTGACGTCGCCCTTGGCGTCGTTTTTGGGATGCGTGGCCTCGTACTGATCCCGCAGCTTGTCTTCATAAGCGATCAGCTTGCGGGCATTCTTGAGCGCGCGGTAGAGATCGCCGCTCATGATATGGTTGTTGATCTCCTCGATGATCGGCCAGGCGCTCGGCACCGCGGTGACGATGTCGCGCACCAGGTTGAAATAGGTGCCGTGCTGGCTCTGCGGATCCGGCGAGATGTACATCAGCTGGACTGCCAGATAGATGAGCTTGGCCGGAGTATCGGCGGTCTCTGGGGTGAGAATATCGCGCTCGCGCAGGATCGGCACGTTCTCGCCGTTGATCAGAAGGCGGGCACGCTGATCGGTGTTAGTGATCACGCAGTTGCCAATGATGATGCGTTCGTGTGGTTTGAGTTCGACCTTGAGAGCCATGCCTGTTCTCCATCGACCCTTGTGTAACCAGCGACCGTGGTGCGCCCGCTGACGGTTGTAATCTGGCATGCGAGCCATTGCTTCTGCAATATGTTCGTTGCTTGTTAACCACGTGATCAGGGTGGGATCGGACGGCCACCGTCGATCACATCATGTCTTCCGAACAATATTCATCCTTCTTAAAGCATGCGCTCCGAAGCGCGCCGGGATCAAGGAATCGTACGGGACCGATTCAGTTTTCGTTGATCACTTGCTTCGTACGGTCCGGCACTCGGCCAAGAAGGCCGATTATTGCGTAACGCCAGAAAGGTAGTTTCCATGTCCCTCTCCACCGTCACCCTCTCCGCTGCAGTCCGCCAGAACCTGCTCTCGCTGCAGGGCACCGCTGATCTGCTCGCGACCACGCAGAGCCGTCTCGCCACCGGCAAGAAGGTCAACAGCGCGCTCGACAATCCGACCAACTTCTTCACCGCCGCCGGTCTCGACTCCCGCGCCAGCGACATCAGCAACCTGCTCGACAGCATCGGTAACGGCGTGCAGGTCCTGCAGGCGGCCAACACCGGCATCACCTCGCTCTCCAAGCTGGTCGATACCGCAAAGTCGATCGCCAACCAGGTGCTGCAGCAGCCGAGCGGCTACTCTTCGAAGGCCAACGTCTCCATCGCCGCGCCGACCGGTGCTGGTGCGGCGGCCGTCCCGGGTACCGCAACTGACTTGACCAACGGCGGCACGAACTCGCTGCAAGGCGAAACGCTGGTCTTCAAGACGGCAGCTGGCACGACCACGCTGACCCTCAGCAACGTCGCCGGCGCTGGCAAGGCGAATTCGATCACCAGCCTCAACACGGCGCTTTCGGCCGCGGGTATCCAGCTGACCGCAAGCCTCAATACCAACGGTTCGCTGACCTTCACCTCAAGCAACGATGCCGCCTCCCAGACCATCACCGCGACGGGCACCTACGCCGCTCCGCCGGCCGGTTCCTCCACCTCCGTGGACGTCTCCGGTACGGCAACCTTCGGCGCGGTAACCGCCGCGGTCGCCGATCCGGTGTCGCAGGCCACGCGCTCGTCGCTGGTCAGCCAGTACAACCAGATCATCACGCAGATCACCACCACGGCGCAGGACGCCTCGTTCAACGGCATCAACCTGCTGAACGGCGACTCGCTGAAGCTGGTGTTCGACGAAACCGGCAAATCGGCTTCCACGATCACGGGCGTGACCTTCAATCCGGCCGGTCTTGGTCTGGGTTCGCTCACTGCCGGGACCGACTTCATCGACAACGCTGCGACGAACACTGTTCTGACGGCACTCAACACCGCAAGCATTACGCTGCGCTCGCAGGCGTCGGCCTTCGGTGCCAACTTGTCGATCGTGCAGATCCGCCAGGACTTCAACAAGAACCTGATCAACGTGCTGCAGACCGGTTCGTCCGCCCTGACGCTGGCCGACTCCAACGAGGAAGCGGCGAACAGCCAGGCGCTCTCGACCCGGCAGTCGATCGCGACGTCTGCACTCTCGCTCGCCAACCAGTCGCAGCAGAGCGTGCTGCAGCTGCTGCGCTGATTTCGGCGAGACCAACGTACGTCGAGCGGCGGGGCTTCGGCCCCGCCGTTTTCTTTTGGGTGCGCCAGGCATGGCGCGGAGCGCCGTGACTGGCGCGATTTGACCGGAGTAGTGTCCGGTTGATGACTTGGAGGTGAGAGTGGCACGAAGGTCACGCGAATGACCCTGGGAGATCTGTCGTCCTGCCCCCGGCAACGGGTATACTATCGGCGTCGCGAGACGTCGGGATGGGGCGGCAGAGGTAATCGTGCCTGACGAACCGCCGTATACGGGCCCGTACGTACGGTGGTGTGGGGAGGGGGAAGCCGCGAGGCTTCCTCCTATCCGATTGCTTAGGTTGCGTGGGAGGCCTGAGCGCCGGCCGCGCCGTGAGAGCCTGCTTAACTCGTCGGTCCCGTGTTGACCGTTTTTTAACCATGATTCTTCGAAAGCGTCGCGCGCGTTAACCAAGCCCGGCGAATTTCATCTTTTGTTGACCATAGAATTCCTACGGTTCGGCCATGCGCGGCCAAGAAGGCCCGCCGTTGAGTTACACCAGAAAGGTTGTCCCCGATGTCTCTGTCCAACATCACCCTCTCGGCTGCAGTCCGCCAGAACCTGCTCTCGCTGCAGGGCACCGCTGAGCTGCTCGCGACCACGCAGGGCCGTCTCGCCACCGGCAAGAAGGTCAACAGCGCGCTCGACAATCCGACCAACTTCTTCACCGCGGCTGGCCTTGATGCCCGCGCCAGCGACATCAGCAACCTGCTCGACAGCATCGGTAACGGCGTGCAGGTCCTGCAGGCGGCCAATACCGGCATCACCTCGCTCTCCAAGCTGGTCGATACCGCAAAGTCGATCGCCAACCAGGTGCTGCAGCAGCCGAGCGGTTACCTGACGAAAGCCAACGTCTCCATCGCCGCGCCGACCGGTGCAGGTGCGGCGGCCGTCCCGGGTACCGCAACTGACTTGACCAACGGCGGCACGAACTCGCTGCAAGGCGAAACGCTGGTCTTCAAGACGGCAGCTGGCACGACCACGCTGACCCTCAGCAACGTCGCAGGCGCCGGCAAGGTGAACTCGATCGACAGCCTCAACACCGCGCTTTCGGCGGCGGGTGTTGAGCTAATTGCAAACTTCAACAGCAATGGCTCGCTCACCTTCACCTCGAGCAACGATGCCGCCTCCCAGACCATCACCGCGACGGGCACCTATGCCGCTCCGCCGGCAGGTTCCTCCACCTCTGTGGACGTCTCAGGTACGGCAACCTTCGGCGCGGTGACCGCTGCGACTACGGACGCGGTGTCGCAGGCCACGCGCTCGTCGCTGGTGAGCCAGTACAACCAGATCATCACGCAGATCACCACGACGGCGCAGGACGCCTCGTTCAACGGCATCAACCTGTTGAACGGCGACTCACTGAAGCTGGTGTTCGACGAAACCGGCAAATCGACCGTAACGATCGCGGGCGTCACCTTCAATCCAAACGGACTCGGGCTCCATTCGCTTACCGCCGGCACTGACTTCATCGACAACACTGCGACGAACACTGTTCTGACGGCGCTCAACACCGCCAGCGTCACCCTGCGGTCGCAGGCGTCGGCCTTTGGCGCCAACCTGTCGATCGTGCAGATCCGGCAGGACTTCAACAAGAACATCATCAACGTGCTACAGACGGGTTCGTCCGCCCTGACGCTGGCCGACTCCAACGAGGAAGCGGCGAACAGCCAGGCGCTCTCGACCCGGCAGTCGATCGCGACGTCTGCGCTCTCGCTCGCCAACACGTCGCAGCAGGGCGTGCTCCAGCTCTTGCGCTGATCTCGGCGGAACGCTCGTATCTCAAGCGGCGGGGCTTCGGTCCCGCCGTTTTTTTTCGTGCGCGCCGCTCACGTGCATCTTTAATCGCCTGGCGGCATCGCGCCCCTCCGGGATGATACCGCGATTTCTGTTCATGGGAGTTTGCGCGAAGCGCATAAAGCGACGGCGAGAGGATACCTCGCCGCCGTAATCCACTCGTCCGCAGCGTCGGCGAAACTAGCGCTCAGCGTAGCAGCTGCAGGACGCTCTGCTGTGACGTGTTGGCGAGCGCGAGCGCCGATACTGCGATCGACTGCCGGGTCGAGAGTGCCTGGCTGTTTGCGGCTTCCTCGTTGGAGTCGGCGAGCGTCAGGTTGGACGAGCCGGTCTGCAGCACGTTGATAATCTTCTTGGAGAAGTCCTGGCGGATCTGCACGATCGACAGGTTGGCGCCAAACGCCGAGGCTTGCGACCGCAGCGTGGTACTGGCGGCGTTGAGCGCGCCCAAGACCTTGCTGGTCAGGACGTTGTCCGTAAAATCGGAGCCCGGAGTCAACTGGCTCAGGCCGAGACCGTTCGGATTGAAGGTGACGCCGGCGATCGTCAATGTCGACTTGCCGGTCTCGTCGAATATCATCTTCAGCGAATTGCCATCAAGCAGATTGATGCCGTTGAAGGAGGCGTCCTGCGCCGTCGTGGTGATCTGCTGAAGGATCTGGTTGTACTGACTGACGAGGGTGGCCCGAGCTGATTGCGAGACCGGGTCCGGCACCGCTGGAACGACCGCGCCACCTGCGCCGCCACCAGCGGCATTGGCGCTGACGTTGATGGCATCCAGTGCCGTGGGAGCTGTGGCAGCAGCAGTGCCAGTGATCACCTGGCCCGCGGCGTCATTGGTCGAGACAAAAGTCAGGTTGTCAGGGCCAGTGATCGAGGTCGCCAGGTTCACGCCCGCATCCGCCAATGCCTGGTTGAGCTGGGCCAGCGACTGGACCTGCGCGGTCTTGGTCGCTGGATTGAAGCTCGACGGCGAATTGCCAATCGTGATCGTGGCAGCCGTGCCGGCCGAATTCGTGAAGGTGTAAACGCCACCATTGAGCTTGCTGGTGGTGAGGTCCGCGGCGGTGGCTCCGCCGGTCCCGGTGGGAACGCCTGTGCCCGTGAACTGGATGTTCGACTTCGTACTGTATCCAGTGGGCTGCTGCAGCACCTGATTGGCGATCGATTTCGCCGTATCGACCAGTTTCTGCAACGAGGTGATGCCGGTATCGGCGGCCTGCAGCACCTGCACGCCATTGCCGATGCTGTCGAGCAGGTTGCTGATATCGCCGGCGCGGGCATCGAGGCCGGCCGCGGTGAAGAAGTTCGTCGGATTGTCGAGGGCGCTGTTGACCTTCTTGCCGGTGGCAAGGCGACTCTGCGTTGTCGCGAGCAGTTCAGCGGTTCCCTGCAGCGAGAGCAGATTCTGGCGGACTGCCGCGGTAAGGACGACGTCGGACATTTGAATGACTTTCCTTGTGTGCACCGCCGGCGTCCTAGTCCGGGTCAATGCGCCTTATGATTCCAGCCATCGCAAGTGTGAACAAAAGCTTTTAAAATATGATTAACCACTGCTTACGAAACGTGGTTAACGAGACGTTCCGACTGGGCGACTGCTGGGGCAGTGCTGGACAACGCCGCGCTTCTGGCCCGAGGAAATCTACTTCGACCGAATCAGGCCGGTCAGCGATGATCTCAATTTGAAATCCGCCCTTGGTTCGAGCCCGAAACTTCCCTTGGGTCAGATTTGGTGACGCGAATTCAGGCAGCGAGTAAGTTAATCTTAATTGGCCGCCTTTAGGGGTTACTACGAGGAAGTCCGGAAGCTTGTCAGACGGAACAAAGGTTTGCTGAGGTGACGAATGTCTAGTGCTGCCGCTCAAGCCTACGCGCGCGTCGCGAGTACCACCTCATCCCCGCGCGATATTGAAGCCCAGGCATTGTTGAAGGCGGCGAATAAGTTGCAAGCCGTCATGTCCGACCCCGACGCGAGCTATGTGCAGATGTCCGAGGCGTTGATCTATAACCGCAAGCTCTGGACAATCTTTCTCAGCGAAGCTCAGCGCGATGAGAACCCGCAGCCAGCGCATGTCCGGCAGAACATCGCCAACATCAGCATCTTCGTGCTGTCCCAGACAGCGGCGCTGCAGATCAGCCCCCAGCGGGAGCACTTCAAGCCGTTGATCGAGATAAACCGCAACATTGCAGCCGGATTGAGCGGGCGCGTCTGAGAGGACGTGCCGATTGAGGTGAACTCAAGCGATGGCAGACATCCTTAGCATTCTGAGCAACAGCTATAAGACGGCGCCAGCAGCGTCGTCATCGAATGTGAAGTATGTTCCGGTCGATTCCACTCTTTATACGGGAACCTGGAAGGGAACGTACTCTACAGGCGAGAAGTTTTCGTTCACAATCGTTGACGTTAAAGGGTTTCGCGCCAAGGTCAAATACCAGAGCGGCACGGGCCCAATTCAGTACCAGGACGTGCTGATCAAGGAGAATGCCTTCCGGATCGGCGACACCAAGTTCCTGCTGAAGAAGATCGGTCACGCGCAGATCAAGACGGTGGTCACCAATCCTGCGACCGGGGCGACCGTGCTCAACACGGCATACGCCGACCTGGTCTGATCGCGGCCGGACTTCGCATCGCGAAGCGTTCTGGTCACCGGTCCGCGTTGTCGCGCCTGGGTAGTTAAAGTCTCGTTAACCAAACCCATTTACCGTTTGGCAATGGAAGTCGACGTTAAGGCCACAAGCCGACCGTTCGAAAGTAGCTCAGCCGGCCCGTGCACAGCCGGCGGTGGGGTTCCATACGATGAACCTGGTCAGCGCGCCGGAGCAGGAGTCTTTCATTTCTCGCTTCGCCGAATGTGCCAACGCAGACGGCTTGTTTTGGTATGAGCGCAGGAGGTAACAGCGATGGCGCTGAAAGTTGAACTGAAGCCCTTCGAGCGAATCATCATCGGCCAAAGCCTCATCACCAACTCCGATACGCGAACCAGGCTATTGATCTCGGGGGAGGCGCCGATCCTCCGCGAGAAGGACCTGCTGACCGCGGAGACCGCCAATACGCCCGTGAAGCGGCTCTATCTCTGCATCCAGATGATGTACCTGGAAGACGATATTCCGAAATACCAGGAGCTCTATGTGAGCTTCGTCAAGGATCTGCTCGAGGCGGTGCCGAGCTTCAGAACGTCGATCGAGGCCGCAAGCAAGCTGATCCTGAGCGGCTCTCTGTACAATTCATTGAAGGAGATCCAGAGGCTCGTCAGACGGGAGGACGAGTTGCTGAAGCAGAGCGTCTAGCTCTGCTGATCAGCCTCCACTACTTCAGGCGCTGCGGTCGGTCGACAGCGGGCGTTCTGTATCGGCCTTGCTGAGGTCGAGCGCGTGAAAATAGGCGCGGCGGCGCAGCATCGCTTCGTCGGGAAATTGCTCCACGACCTGGTCGGTCCTCTCGTTGACGACCTGGAAGACGAAGGATGCGGCCGCCTGGTCGAACACGACCTGGCGCGAGACGTTTTCATTGCTGTGCAGATCGTTGCGCACGGCTGCGCTGGAATCGCTCGCGGCAACCGTCTGGCTGACCGGCAAATCGGTTTGCACCGCCTCGTTCGCCGCCGAGTTCGACGTCGTTACGATCTGCGCGGGGGGCGGTATCCCCACCGGCCTGATGCTGAAATCTGTACTCATGGCAGCCTCCTGGTTGCCTCACGCGAGTCAAATCCCAACCCCTCTCAATACGCAACCATGGACCACCGGGATTGAAGATCCGGTAAGGAAACGTGACTAACCGCGCGACGACATCGTCGCGCGGTTTTTCGTAAAATTGTAGCTGGTTTTGCGCGCGCTCAGAGCGAGCGGCTGACCGCGAGCGGGGTGATGTGGCGCGGGCCCGGAGTGGCGCGACGCCCTGCGGCCGTGTAGGTGTTCGGCACGTTGCGCTTCTGGATCTCGGCATTGACGCCGCGCACCACGCTCTCCGAGACCGCGTGAGCGGTCGCGAGCACGGTGAGATTGACCTGGAGCATCGCGCGGAACGCATCGTGGTGCCGATGCAGCGTCGAGAGCAGCTCGGGCGCGGATTTCGCGAGCTGGGCCTGGTTCGTCTTCAAGGCGCTGACGGCGACGATATAGTTTCGCGACAGCTCCTGCTTCTGGCTCTCGAGAGTCATCGCCTCGCGGACCTTGCCGGCACGAACGAGCTCGGTCTCGCGCTCGATCAGTCCGAGCAGGGCGCTCATCGCATCCATCAGCTGCTCGGCGATCTTGCGCGCCTCGGCGTTGCCGGGTGCGGTGTTCGGGCGCTGCGCTTGCATTGGCTGACGTGAGGCGTTGAAGTGATTCATCTCGGTTGACCTTATGCCGTGCGGATCGTTTTCGCCTGCTGCATGATCAGGGTGCGGTAGACTTCGGTGGCGACGCCGACGCCGCCGGCCTTGGCGAAGTTCTTGGAATATTGCTCGGTCAGCATCGAGCGCCACACGCCGGTGCCCGGCGTGTCGCCGAAGGGGCCTTCGCCCTTCAGGCCCGAGGTCATCTGCGCGAACATGCTGTTGAGGAACATCGCCTCGAAATCTGTGGCGGTCTTCTGCGCCCTGGCCTGCTGCTGCGGCGAGACCTTTTGCAGCGCGCTCGCGAGCTCGAAGTCGGGCCGGCCGTTGCGGCTTTCCACGGAGAAGGCCGAGGAGGTGACGACGTGCGCGGTGCTGATCATGCCGGTCTGCATCACATCACCTCGATGTCGGCTTCGATCGCGCCGGCGGCCTTGATCGCCTGGAGGATGCTGATGAGGTCGCGCGGGCCAATGCCGAGGCCGTTGAGACCGTCGACGAGCTGCTGAAGCGAGACGCCGTCCTTGACGACGGCGAACTTCTTGCCGTCCTCGCTGACGCTGACGCTGCTGCGCGGCGCGACCACCGTCCGCCCGCGTGACAGCGGGTTGGGCTGGCTGACCTGCGGGCTCTCGGAGATGGTGACCGTGAGGTTGCCTTGCGCCACCGCGACGGTGGCGACACGGACGTCGCGGCCCATCACGATGATGCCGCTTCGTTCGTCGATGACGATCTTGGCGGCGAGATCAGGATCGACCTGGAGCTGCTCGATCTCGGTGAGGAAGGCGACCACGTTGCCCTTGAACTCAGGCGGAACCGAAAGCTGCACGGTGGAGGGGTCGATCGGCTCGGCGGTCTTGACCCCGAGATAGTCGTTGACGGCCGCCGCGATGCGCTTGGCGGTGGTGAAGTCGGCGTTGCGCAGCGCAAGACGCACGTTCGGCAGGCGATTGAGTGCGAACTCGATCTCGCGCTCGATGATGGCGCCGTTGGCGATGCGCCCCACGGTCGGCACGCCGCGTACGATTTTCGCCGCTTCGCCCTCAGCCTGGAAGCCCGAGATTGCGAGCGAGCCCTGCGCTACCGCATAGACGTTGCCGTCGGCGCCGAGCAGGGGGGTGACGAGCAGGGTGCCGCCCTGGAGGTTCTTGGCGTCGCCGAGCGCGGACACGGTGACGTCCATGCGCGTGCCTTGCGTCGCGAAGGCCGGCAGATTGCCGGTCACCATCACGGCGGCGACATTGCCGGTGCGGATGGTGGCGCCGCGGATGTTGACGCCCATGCGTTCGAGCATCGCCTGCAGCGACTGCTTGGTGAAGGGGATGTTGTTGAGGGTGTCGCCGGTGCCGTTGAGGCCGACAACGAGGCCGTAGCCGATGAGCTGGTTCTGCCGGACCCCTTCGATATTGGCGAGGTCCTTGATGCGCGAGGTCGCATTGACGGACGCGGCCGAGAGCGCCAGCGCTGACAGCGCGGCGCAGGCCACCCCCAAAAATCTCACCCAACGAACGCCTGGCATCCTCTGCTCCCCGAGGCTCCTCAAATCTCGGACCTGCTCGACACTCCCATGATGAGCTGGTCCGACGCTTTCCTTGCGAGCGCTGTGCCAACACGGGAATATAGGGTTAGGTGGTTGAGAAGGTTGAATAAATCTGTTTCGACCGGTGTCAGCAGGTGTTGGCCGTGAGGAGCGAAACTGCCGCCTGTCGGCAGATTTTGCCGAGCCGTTTACGCGCCGTTAACCATAAAACAGCGAATGTAGCGCATCGATCACCCGGATTGCTGCGATGCGCATCTACGGACCGAACGGCACCACGCTTGGAACGCCGGCCAGCCAGGCCAGGCGGACGAGCTCCGGCACTTTCGTGCTGCCCGACACCTCCTCGGCGCAGGAGACGCGGGGCGCTGCCGCACCGAAGGCCGCCGCGAACATCGACGGGCTGCTCGCACTGCAAGGCATCGAGGAAGACCTGGTCGAGCGCCGCAAGCGCTCGGTCACCCGTGGCAGGACTGCGCTCGACGTGCTCGACGATCTCAAGATGGGCCTCCTGTCCGGCAATCTCGATGCGTCGACCGTGATGCGGCTGCGCGATGCCGCAGCCAACCTGAAATCGTCCTCGGGCGATCCTGGCCTCGATTCCGTGCTCTCCGAAATCGAGCTGCGCGTCGAGGTCGAGCTGGCGAAGGCCGGGCAGGCTTAGCGCCTACGCCGCTACATCCTTCTGCTGCGCGTCGTAGCGGCGCTGGGCAGCGAGCACGTCTTTCAGGTTTTGTTCGGCCCAATCGCGCAGGGGATCGACCGCGCCGGCAAGCGTCACGCCGAGCTGCGTGATCGAATATTCCACCGTCACCGGTACGGTTGCGATAGCGTGACGCTTTATCAGACCGTCCCGTTCGAGCGACTTGAGAACCTGGCTCAGCATCTTTTGCGAAATGCCTTCGATCGTGCGGCGCAACTGATTGAAGCGCATTGGTTCCTCGCGCAGCAGCAGCAGGATCAGCACTGCCCATTTGTCGCCGACGCGGTCGAGGATCTGGCGCGTGGGGCAGTTCGCTGCATAGACGTCTGGCTTCATCGTCGGGTCCTCTGGATCCGTTCTTGTCGCTTGCCGGCTCGCGCGCCGGTTACTCCTATGTAATCAGGTAAGCACAAAGTGCTCTCTTAACACCAGCATCCTTTGAGATATCTAGTTACTGTTAGTTACCACAGAAGCAAAGGAGCCTTCCATGAAAATCGCAGTCGCCGGCGCCTCGGGCCGGGCCGGGTCGGAGATCACCAAGGAACTGTCCCGCCGCGGCCACGCGGTCACGGCCATCGCCCGGAACCCCGAGAAGATCGCGGCCCTGCCCAACGTCACGCCGACCAAGGGGGACGTGCTCGACCAGGCCGGCGTCGCCAGGCTGTGGACCGGGCACGACGTTGCCGTCAGTTCCGTGCACTTCCTGGCCAGCGACCCGCTCAAGCTGATCGGCGCGGCCAAGGACTCGAAGGTGGGGCGCTACCTCGTCGTCGGCGGAGCGGGCAGTCTGGAGGTCGCTCCCGGCGTGAAGCTGGTCACAACTCCCGGTTTTCCGGCCCAATACAAGGCTGAGGCCGAGGCGGGTTCCGCCTTCCTCGACCTGCTGCGGCAGGAAAAGGACCTGAACTGGACCTTCATTTCGCCGTCGGCCCTGTTCATGGAGGGCGAACGGACGGCCAAGTTCCGGCTCGGGACGGATCAGCTTCTCGCAGATGCGAGCGGAAAAAGCTGGATCTCCTTCGCGGACTACGCCATTGCGCTGGCCGACGAAATCGAGCGTCCCGCCCACCTGAGGCAGCGTTTCACGGTCGGCTACTGAGTCTCGGTCGTCCCCGGGCCCTTGCGGATAAACCTTCCTGTGCAAGGGCTTGGAGGCGGCCTCCCGGGGAGGAGGGAAATATTGTCTGTCACAGGACGCCGCTATATAAGCCCGGCTCAACGCACTCTGTTCCGTGTGCGAGTCGTTGCTTAGACAGATGGGCCGCCCTTGGAAAAGTTGAAAAATTACCGACCAACCGAAAAAGAGCCTTTCATGAACGACAGGCAGAAGGAGTACTTCCGTTTGAAGCTCCTGGCCTGGAAGGATGAGATCCTCAAAGAGTCCAAGCTCACCCTGCAAGCCTTGCAGGAGGAGAACGTGAACCACCCCGATCTTGCCGATCGGGCTTCGTCCGAAACCGACCGTGCCATCGAGCTCCGCGCCCGCGACCGCCAGCGCAAGTTGATCGCCAAGATCGACGCAGCGCTCCAGCGCATCGAGGACAACACCTACGGCTATTGCGAGGAAACCGGCGAGCCAATCTCGTTGAAGAGGCTCGAAGCCCGGCCCATCGCGACGCTTTCGGTGGAGGCGCAGGAGCGCCACGAGAAGCGCGAGAAGGTCTATCGCGACGAATAAAGTCCGAGCCGCAGAGTTGCGGCTCTTTGCTTTTGTGGACGCAAGGCGCCGCTTCGCGCCGCCCGTGGAGTCGTGTGCTGTTTCGTCCGCCCCGAGCCCGCCGCGATTGGGAAAACTGAATCGCGATCAATAGGCTAGACTCAACTCCTCCGAGCTCACGTGAGTTCAGATGAGAAACAGGCTTCACTTCAAATGGGGCGAATTTTGCGAGTCGCATCAACCGGATCGACTCGAATGTTGAGGCGCCGGGCGAGCCACATCAAGCATCGCTGCACTCACGCCTTTCGCGTCACCTGCGGCGAGGCTGCAAGCTGAGCGCCTCCGCATAAATCCTCGCGCACCTCAATATTTCCTTAAATGTACGCACGCGACGGCAATCGTTCCGCGACCGGGTTGGCCTGGTCTTGCGGATGGTCCCGGCCTGGCTTGGTCGAGGCGGGACGCTGCGCAGCCCCGGCCGTGCTTGTCAGGCCGGGGCGGGGATGCTCCACTGCCGCACACAATCGCGTAGCGTGGGGGAGGCCGGCGCCGATGGACAAAATTCTCCAGGCCGCAAAGGCGATCGCGCTCGCGCGCCGCAACCATGCGCCGCTCGCGGCGCTGCAGGTTCCGCCCGCCGACGAGGCCGAGGGCTATCAGGTCCAGCGCGCGCTCCACGATCTCCTGCTGCCGCATCTCGGGCCGCTGGTCGGCTACAAGATCGGCTGCACCAGCCAGGTGATGCAGGACTATATCGGCATCCCCCATCCCTGCGGCGGCGGCGTGTTCCAGAAGGGCGTGCATGAGAGCGGGGTCAAGCTCGCCGCCTCCGACTATGTCCGCGTCGGCGTCGAATGCGAGATCGCGGTGCGGCTGCAGCGCGACCTCGCGCCCGGCGAGGCGCCGTTCACGGCCGAATGGGTCGGCGAAGCCGTCGATGCCTATCATCCCGCGATCGAAATCGTCGACGACCGCTATGTGAAATGGGAGACGATGGGCGCAGCCACGCTGATCGCGGACGATTTCTTCGCCGCCGGCTGCGTGCTCGGGCCGTCGGTCTCGCGCTCGTCCGTGCCGGACCTGAAGGCGGTCAAGGGCCGCGCTATCGTGGGCGGCGAAGAGGTCAGCCACGGTACCGGCGCCGACGTGCTCGGCCACCCCCACAACGCCCTCGCCTGGCTCGCCAACCATCTCGCCGCCGAAGGCAAGGGTCTGCATGCGGGCCAGCTCGTGCTGACGGGCAGCCTGGTCAAGACGCTGTGGGTCAAGGCTGGCGACAAGGTGCGGATGGAGCTGGACGGGCTGGGCGCGGTGGAGGCGGAGTTTACGTGACGTCTCCGCATCGTCATTGCGAGGAGCCCTTGGCGACGAAGCAATCCAGAATCTTTCCGCGGCGGCAGCCTGGATTGCTTCGCTCCGATCGCAATGACGGAGTGTGCGTTGGCGGCCTGGTCAAACTTTGATCGCCGATTTGTAGCTCCCAATAGTAACAACGCTGAAATACATGCGGCCCTCGCCAGGGGAGCTAGCGAGGGCCGCGTCGTACATCGTCGTTCGCGCCTAGGTTCGCGAACACGATGTGGGAGCTCGGAAGAAGGCTAGAAGGGCAGCAACACGTCCATCACTTGTTGGCCGTAGCGCGGCTGCTGCACGTCCATGATCTGGCCGCGGCCGCCATAGGCGATGCGCGCTTGGGCGATCTTGGTGGAATCGATGGTGTTGTCGCTCTGGATATCCTCGGGGCGGACGATGCCGGCGACCACGAGTTCGCGGATCTCGTAATTGACGCGGATCTCCTGCTTGCCTTCGACCACGAGGTTGCCGTTCGGGAGCACCTGGGTCACCACGGCGGCGACGTTGGTCTGCAAAGCTTCCTTGCGCTCGACGCTGCCTTTGCCCTCGCTGGATGCGGTGGAGTCGGCGGTCAGGATGCGGCCGGGCAAGATCTTGTTGGCCTGGGTGATCGTCTTGGCGCCGAGGAAGTCGCTGATCCCGGAATTTTCCGAGTTAGTGCGGCTGCGCTGAGTGTCGTTCTCGATGTTGGCCTTGTCGGTGATGTTGACGGCCACCGTCAGGAGGTCCCCGACCTGGTGGGCGCGCTGGTCCTTGAAGAAGGCGCGGCTGCCGCTGCGCCACAGCGAATTCGGATTGTAGGAGGCGACTTCCGGCTTCGGCATCGGCATCTGCACGGGCTTGTAGCCGGGCTGCGTCGTCGGATTATCGATCGCCGACAGCTTCGGTTGCTCGCCAATCTGCGACAGGCGGTCGATCGAGGAGCAGCCGCTCGCGAGGGTGCAGGTTGCGAGCAGCAAACCGGCGAGCGCGAGGCGACGAAGACGGGAAGCCGAACTGAAAGCGGACATGACTTACTCTGACTTGGCTTGAGCTTGCAGGAACTGCACTGGCGGGATCTGGGCTTGCGAGACTTTGGTCTGCGAGGCCGGAGCAGGGGCAGCCGGGGCGGGCGTTTCGCGCTGAAGGGACAAGGTCTGCTCGACGGCAGGGGCCATTGGCACGGCCTGGCTGGCGCCCTGGACCGTGACCTGGCCGCGGCCGGTGACGACGCCGCTCAGCGTGCGCTTGGTCTGGATGTTGAGCACGCTGACGATGTCGCCTTCGGCGCCGCTCTCGACCGCCTTGCCGCGCGTGGTGAGGTAGAGGCCGGGCACCTGGTAGATGATGGTCACGTTCTGGTCGCGCTGCACGAATTCCGGCCGCGCCATGTCGGCAACCCGGATCGGCGTCCCCGCCCGCATCGGCCGGCGGAGCTGCATGCCGACGGCGCGGTCGCGCGAGGCAGGCTCGCCCGTAACCTCCGCTTTCGGCCGGCGCTCCAGCGCGAGGTCGGAGGATTTCAGCATCTCGGTGCGCTCGATGTCCCGCGTCAGCACGGCGACCTCTACGGTCTCGATCGCGGTGCCGGTGAAGCGCAGTTTGGTCGCCGTCGGGTTGTTGTCGTTGCTGATCTCAAACGTCAGGTCGAAACGGCCGCTGCGTGCGTCGTAGCGCGTGGCGACCGGCTGGAGCGCGCCGGAGTTGGAGGCATCCAGCCGCATCTCGGAGATGCCGCGGTCGAGTGTGACGGTAATGTTGGTGGCATCGCCAAGGCCGAAGCGGCGCTCCAGCGCGGTGGCGACCGCGTTTTCGAGGTCCTTGTTGGCGAGCGTGCGGGCGAGGCGGGTGACCGCGACCTCCTTGATGTTGCCGGTCATTACGCCGATCACCTGCTTGGCCCGCAGCACGCTCAGGACCTGCGCGACCGGCAGCGCGCCGGTGGTGCCGAGATCGGGTGAGCGGTACACCGGGATCAGCGCGGCCGAGCCCGCATTGTCGATGAGATCGCCGACCCGCACCAGGTCGGAGGTGACGGTGACGCTGGCACGCAGCGTCGGCGCGGCAATGCCGTCGTCGGCGGCCTGCGCCGGCAGAGCCAGCGCGATGAGGGCAGAAATCGTGACGAGCGTGGTGCGGATCATCGTCATCACCTCAGCGGAACAGCGCCGTGGTCGATTGCATCATCTGGTCGGCGGCGCTGATGACTTTGGCGTTCATCTCGTAGGCGCGCTGAGCCGCGATCAGGTCGCTCATCTCCGAGACGACGTCGACATTGGCCTGCTCCAGGCTGCCCTGCGTGAGCTTGCCGTAGCCTTCGGCGTTCGCGGTTCCGTCCTGCGGCGGGCCGGAGGAGGGCGTCTCGGTGAATTGGTTGTTGCCGACGGGCTGAAGGCCCGCCTTGTTGATGAAACGGGTCACGCCGATCTGGCCCTGGACGGCCGAGGTCGACGAACCCGGCAGCGTCACCGAGACCTGGCCCTGCTCGTTGACCGTGAGGCCGGAGGCGTTGTTCGGGATGGTGATGGTCGGCTGTACCGGGTTGCCCTGCGCGGTGACGATGCGGCCCTGATTGTCCATCTGGAAGGTGCCGTCGCGGGTGTACTGGAAGGTACCGTCGGGCATCAGGATCTTGAAGAAGCCTTCGCCCGAGATCGCGAGGTCGAGATCGTTGCCGGTCTGCGATAGCGTGCCCTGCGTCATACTGCGCGGCGTGCCGACGGTCTTGACGCCGCCGCCGATGTCGACGCCGACAGGCACGATGGTGCCCTGGTCCGAAGCCTGCGCGCCGACGCGGCGCACGTGTTCGTAGATCAGGTCCTGGAACGCCGCCGTCTGCTTCTTGAAGCCGGTGGTGCGCAGGTTGGCGATGTTATTGGAGATCACCTGAACGTTGAGTTCCTGTGCCGCCATTCCGGTCGCTGCGGTATGAAGCGCCTGCATGTCAGTTCTCCCTAATCAGGCCGGAACGTCGGCGAGCTTCTCGATCGCCGACTTGTGCATGTCGCTCTGCTGCTGGAGCAGGTTGGCAACGGCGGTGTAGCTGCGCATCACCTCGACCATGCGGCTCATCTCGCCGACCGAGTTCACGTTCGACTTCTCGATGTAGCCCTGGCGAACGTTCGACCTAGCGTCGGCCCGCGGGGTCGCGGAGCCGACGTCATAGAGATTGGCGCCGAGCTTGGTCAGCTTGGCCGGATCGTCGAACGAGGCCATGCGGATCTTGCCGCGGATCGAGTCGGTCTTTGCCGTGCCTTCCAGCACCGTGACGGTGCCGTCCGGGGCGACGTTGATGTCGTGATCGGTCGGCTGGAACGTGATCGGGCCGCCGGTGCCGAGCACGAGGTTGCCGTCGGAGGTGACGAGCTGGCCGGTGCTGTTGAGCGAGAATTTGCCGTCGCGGGTGTAGCGCTCGCCGCCATTGGCCTGCACCGCGAAATAGGCGTTGCCGTCGATGGCCATGTCGAGCGGATTATTGGTCGGCTCCATCGGCCCCTGGCCGACGTCGCGAAAGGTGCCGCGATCCTGCACATAGGAGACACGGCGGTCGGAGCCGACGAAATTGTCCTCGCGTGCGTTGGAGTTGAGGTACTCCTCGAACAGCGAATGGTCGGCCTTGAAGCCGTTGGTATTGGCATTGGCGACGTTGTTGGCGATGATATCCATCTGCCGTTCCAACGTCATCTGCCGTGACAAGCCGATCAGAAGCGCGTTCTGCATCGGATCAATCTCCCCTGAGTGGGGCCCGCCGCGTCGCTCTCCCAAGCGCCTTGGCCAACCCCGTGAACGAGACCGTCAGGTTCTCCCAAACCGTTGGGTCTCGCCCCTTCTCAGCGAAAGTCGTGCCAACTCGGAAAATGTCGTTGTTGCAATTGTTTGGCTGTTTTTCACGGGCGCCGAGGGGCGGCAGAAAGGGTCTGTTGACCATGTTTGCCCGGCAGAATTTTCCTAGCTGAGGCCCAATCGAAAGATTCCGTTAACCATTATTACCGTAGCGTTTGCGTGCAAGCGGAGCGCGTTGCGCTGGGGCATTCGTATCGCGTCATTGTCTGCCAGGGGGCTTCGCTCTTTCGACCCGACTTAGAGATGAGCGAGCCCGGCAACCATGGCAGAGAATGAAGCGGAAGGCGGCGCAGCCACCGAAGGCGCGGAAGCCGCTGCGCCGAAGAACAAGCTCAAGCTCATCATCATGGCCATGGGCCTGCTCGCCATCCTCGGCGGCGGTGCGGCGACCTGGTTCTTCTTCTTTCGTCACGGCGACGACGAGCATCATGCCGAGGCGGCGCCGCCGCCGAAGCCGCCGGCTTTTGTCGACGTGCCCGACATCATGGTCAACCTCGCCGGCACGCCCGGGGAGCGCGTGCAATATCTGCGGCTGAAGATCGTGCTGGAGCTGAAGGAAGAGAAGCAGATCGAGGCGATCAAGCCGACGATGCCGCGCGTCACCGACATCTTCCAGACCTATGTGCGGGAACTGCGCCCATCCGACCTCAACGGCTCCGCGGGCGTCTTTCGCCTCAAGGAAGAGCTGACCAAGCGCGTCAATGCCGCGGTCGCGCCGATCCAGGTCAGCGCGGTGCTGTTCAAGGAAGTCGTGATCCAGTGAACAGGGCGGACTAGGGATCATGGCGGGCAACGACCAGGTCGACCAGGATGCAATTGCCGCCCAATGGGAGGCCTCACTTGATTCCGAGGATCCCGCTGAGGCCGCGAAGGCTGCTTCCGAGAATGAATTATCCGAGACCATGGCCCTGCAATGGGCGGCCATGGTCGAGGACGGCAGCCGCGATCTCGGCAGCGGCAAGAACTCCGGCGAGCGCGTGCTGTCGCAGGAGGAGATCGACAATCTCCTCGGTTTCACCGTCGGCGACGTCACCCTCGACGATCATTCCGGCATTCGCGCGATCATCGATTCGGCGATGGTATCCTACGAGCGTCTGCCGATGCTCGAAATCGTCTTCGACCGCCTGGTGCGGCTGATGACGACCAGCTTGCGCAATTTCACCTCCGATAACGTCGAAGTCTCGCTCGACCGCATCACCTCGGTGCGCTTCGGCGACTACATGAACTCGATCCCGCTGCCGGCCGTCCTCACCGTCTTCAAGGCCGAGGAGTGGGAAAACTTCGGCATGGCGACGGTCGATTCCAACCTGATCTACTCGATGATCGACGTGCTGCTGGGCGGGCGCCGCGGCACCAGCCAGCTTCGCATCGAGGGCCGGCCCTACACCACGATCGAGACTGAGTTGGTCAAGCGCCTTGTCGAGGTGGTCCTGGCCGACGCCGAGCAGGCGTTCCGGCCGCTGTCGCCGGTGACGTTCACGATCGACCGGCTCGAGACCAATCCGCGTTTCGCCGCGATCAGCCGTCCCGCCAACGCCGCGATCCTGGTGCGCCTGCGCATCGACATGGAAGACCGCGGCGGCAACATCGAACTCCTGTTGCCCTATGCGACCATCGAGCCGATCCGGGGCGTTCTGCTCCAGATGTTCATGGGCGAAAAGTTCGGCCGCGATCAGATCTGGGAAGGCCATTTCGCCACCGAGATCGGGCAGGCCGAGATCTCCGTCGATGCCGTGCTCTACGAGGCCGACATTCCGCTCAAGCAGCTGATGCGGCTGAAGGTCGGCGACACGCTGCCTCTCGAGATGCGCGCGGATGCCAACGTCACCGTGCGCTGCGGCGACGTCACCCTTACCGAAGGACGCATGGGCCGGGTCGGCGACCGCGTCGCTATACGGGTGACGAAACCCCTGCGCAAGCCAAGTACGACACTTGCGATGTTCGAGAAAGTGGACGAGCAGAACAAGATGATGGAGGCCCAATGAACCACTCCCTGGGAATGGCGATCGAGACGCTGGTGGCTATCCTGCTGATGCTCACGATCGGCTACTGTATCCTGCTCAACAAGCGGCTGACGCGGCTGAAGGCGGACGAGCATTCGCTGAAGGCGGTCATCGCCGAGCTGATCACCGCGACCGAGATCGCCGAGCGCGCGATCGGCGGGCTGAAGCTCGCCGTGCGCGACGTCAACGAGAATCTCGGCAGCCAGCTCGCTGCCGCCACCCAGATGTCGGACCAGCTCTACAAGCAGCTGGGGGAAGCCGACAACGTGGTGCGGCGCCTCTCCAAGATCGCGATCGCCGCGCGACCGGTCACGAGTCCAGAACCAGCTGCTTCGCCAGCGGCTAGGCCCTCGGCGGCGAAGGCGGTGGCGGCTGCGGCCGAAGCATTCTCCGAGCGCCGAAGGTCCAACGGTCTGGCTGCATAAAGTCCAGGTATGAAGTCCTTTCGTAACATCCGCGTCATTCCCGTCGTCCTGGTTGCGGTCGCAGGTCTCGCCACGTTGAAGGTCGCGGGCCTCGCGATCAACGGCGGCTATGTCTTCGACTACAAGCCGAATCCGACGAAGAAGTCGTGGGCGGAGGAGAACCTGAATTTCCCGACCGGGCGGGAAGACCCCGACATCACGGGATCGACGCATGGCGCGCCGAAGGAGGCGCCCAAGCCGGCCGCGCCCGAGACCAAGCCCGAGGGCACCGTGGTCAAGGTCGAGGAGGCCCAACCGCAGGTCTCGGCCTCGGAGCGCGCGATCCTGGAGCGGCTGCAGTCGCGCCGCCAGGAGATCGAGGCCCGCCAGCGCGAGATCGACATCCGCGAGAGCCTGTTGAAGTCGGCCGAGAAGCGCATCGAGAACAAGGTCGAGGAGATGAAGGCGGTTGAATCCCGCATCTCCACCACCCAGGCCGAGCAGAAGGCCGCCGAGGCCCAGCGCATGAAGGGCCTCGTGACCATGTATGAGGGCATGAAGCCCAAGGACGCTGCGCGGGTGTTCGACCGGCTGGAGATGGGCGTGCTGATCGAGATCGCCTCGCAAATCGCCCCGCGAAAGATGTCGGACATCCTCGGCCTGATGTCGTCCGAAGCCGCCGAGCGGCTGACGGTCGAGATGGCGCGGCGTGCCAATGGCGGCGGAGACCAGTCCGCCTCCGCCGGAGACCTCCCGAAGATCGATGGCAAGCCGACGCAAAAGCCGAATTGAAGGCTCATACTTAAGAAGTCCTTAATTGCCAAAATCTACAGTCGACGGCACGGGCCGGCGGCAGTGCCGGCATGGACGGTCGAACCGGAAGAATTGCCGCCAATGGCGCGAGAGGCTGCCGCTGGATTGTTGTCGCGAGCCCGCGCAATGGCGCGAGGACTGTCGCGCCATGTCCGCAAGGCGCCCGTGCTGGCGGCCTGCCTTCTGATCGGCCTCAGCTCGGCTGCCCGTGCTGCCGACCCGATCCGGGGCGAGGCGACTTTCGCGGCCGGCGGCGGCTTTGCCCGTCTCGTGATCAAGCTCGGCGAGGATGTTCCCTCCGAGGTGACGACCGCGGGCTCGATCCTCATCATCCGCTTCGATCGCCCCGTCGACGTTCCCGTCGACCGCGTTCCGGAGGGCGCGCCCGACTACGTCAATTCCGCCCGGCGCGACCCCGACGGTAGTGCGATCCGGCTGTCGCTGGCGCGGCGTGTCACCGTCAACACCATGAATGCAGGCGAGCGCACCTTCATCGACCTGCTGCCGGAGGGCTGGAAGGGGCCGCCGCCGAGCCTGCCCATGGACGTCGTCAAGGAGCTCGCCGAACGGGCGCGCGTCGCCGAGCGCGCGCTGCGCGCCCAGCGTGCCGCGGCCGAGAGCAAAAAACGTCCGACAATCCGCGTGCGTGCCTCGGTGCAACCGACCTTCGTGCGTTTCGTGTTCGAAATGCCCGACGGCGTCGGGGTCTCCTCCGTGCTCAACGAACAGAAGTTCACGCTGGCCTTCAACGCCAACCTCAATTTCGATCTGGCCGATGCGGTGGTGGCGGCGCCGCCGAACGTGGCCTCGATCAAGCAAAGGGGCGACATTGACCAGACTGCGGTTGAGATATCGCTGATCGGCGATTCCGACGTGCACTCCTTCCGCGACGAGAAGAATTACGTCGTCGACATCGCCTTCCAGCCGGACAAGGGCAAGGTTGCCGCGACGCCCGAGGCGGCGATCGCGCAGGCCAAGCCGGCCGGTCACGGACCAGCGCCGGCTGCTGAAAAGCCGGCGGCCGAGAAGGACGCCCATCGCGGGATCATCCCGCCGACGTCCGAGACGATCGCGCGCGAAGCCCAAATCGACGTCAAGCCCGACGTGAAGCCGGACCCCCCCGCTGCAGCGCCGCCTGCCGACGCTCCGAAACCGGCACCGGCACCTGTTGCGGCCGTGCCCGAAGCGCTGCACGCCGCCGAAGCGCCCAAGCCTGCGGCGCCGGTCGCGGAAGCTGCGGTTGCGCCCGCCAACCCGGAGGCGCCTGCGGTCACCGATGCGCCCAAGGAGGTCGTGAAGGAGCCGGCCAAGGACACGATCAACGAAGCGACCAAGGAAACGACCAAGGCTGCCGAAGCTCCGGCCGCGCCGCAGCCCGCCGCGGCCAGCGTCGATGCGCGCCGCGACAGCGACGGTCTGCGCGTGACGTTCCCGCTTCAGGTCGCGACCCCCGGGGCGGCATTCCGCCGCGGCGATACGATCTGGCTGGTGTTCGATACGCCAAAGCCGATCGATGTCGAGCCGATCCGCGCCAGGGGCGGCGCGATGATCGGCGAGGTCAGCCGCATGCCGCTCGACAAGGGGCAGGCCGTTCGCATTCGCCTCACCCGGCCGCTGCTCTACTCGCTGTCGACCGAGGAGGTCGGCAAGGAGACGAACTGGCTGCTGACGCTGGCCGACAAGATCCAGGCGACGCCGCTGCCGCTGATGATGTCGCGCAATATCACCGATCCCGCGCTGGCCAACATCGCCATTCCATTTGCCAATCCGGGCCTCCTGCACAAGCTGACCGATCCCGACGCCGGCGACACGCTCTATGTCGTCACTGCGCAGCGGCCGGTCCGCGGCTTCATCAAGCGCCAGGACCTCGTCGACCTCTCGCTGCTGGAATCCGCGCACGGCATTGCGATCCGGCCGAATTCCGACGAGATCGGGGTCGAGGTCGGGGCCGACAAGGTCATTCTCGGCAAGAAGGGCGGGTTGACGCTGTCGCCGGTCGACATCTCGGCCGAGCGGGCGCCGACCGCGGTACGGCCGATCTTCAGTCCCGAGAACTGGCGCAAGGGCCAGTCGGAGAACTTCATCGCGCGCCAGGCCGACCTGATTGCGGCGATCTCGGCCGTCGAACCGGCGATGCGCTCGCTGCCGCGGCTCGACCTCGCGCAGTTCTACATGTCGCGCGCCATGTATCACGAAGCCAAGGCCGTCACCGACGTGATGCTGAGCGATCCCCTTAACAAGGAGGAGAGCGGCGCGCTGATCATGCATGCGATCGCAAGCATCCTGATCGGCCGGCCGGCGCAGGGCCTGAAGGACCTCGCCAATCCCGTGATCGGCAACAGCCACGACTCCCAGCTCTGGAAGGCGCTCGCCTATGCACGCCAGGGCAAATGGGCCGATGCGCGCGAAAAATTCAAGAACGTCGAATTCGCCATCGCGTCGCTGCCGCTGGACATCCAGCGGATCGTGACAATGGATGCGATGCGCGCCTCGCTCGAGGTCAAGGACTATGCTGGTGCCTCGAAGCGCCGCGGCGAGATCGAGGTGGTCGGCGTGCCACCCGAGACGGCGCCCGCCTTTGCCGTGCTGCGCGGCCGGCTCGCCGAGGCGCTCGGTCACGACAAGGATGCGCTCGACGACTACAAGATTGCGGTTGCCTCGGACGACCGTCAGGCCGCGGCAGAGGCCAAGCAGCTCGAAGTCGCGCTGCGGCAGAAGCGCGACGAGATCAGCAAGGAAGAGGCGCTGCGCGAGCTCGAGACGCTGTCGATGACCTGGCGCGGCGACGCGATCGAGGTCAAGACGCTCCAGCTGCTGTCGCGGATGTACTCCGAGAACGGGCGCTACCGTGACGCGCTCACCGCGGCACGCACGGCGACCAAGCTTCAACCGAATGCCGAGGCCTCGCGCCTGGCGCAGGATCTCGCCTCCCACCTGTTCACGCAGATATTCCTGGGGCCGAAGGGCGACGAGTTGCCGCCGATCGAGGCGCTCGGAATGTTCTACGAGTTCCGCGAGCTGACGCCGATCGGCCGGCGCGGCGACGAACTGATCCGCCGCCTGGCCGACCGTCTTTCCTCGATCGATCTGCTCGACCAGGCTGCCGAGCTGTTGCAATACCAGGTCGACCACCGCCTCGAAGGCGCTGCGCGCGCGCAGGTCGCTGCGCGCCTTTCCATGATCTATCTTGCCAACCGCAAGCCCGACATGGCGATTTCGGCGCTGCGCGCGAGCCGCATCAGCGATCTGTCGGGCGAGCTGCGGCAGCAGCGCCTGCTGCTGGAAGCCCGTGCGCAGAGCGATGTCGGCCGCCATGACCTCGCGCTCGACATCGTCTCCAACGTCTCGGGACGAGAGGTGCTGCGCCTGCGCTCCGATATCTTCTGGGCGGCGCGGCGCTGGCGCGAATCCGCCGAGCAGATCGAGCTCTATTACGGCGAGCGCTTCCGCGACTTCAAGCCGCTCAATTCGGTGGAGAAGAGCGACATCATCCGCGCCGCCGTCGGCTATGCGCTGGCCGACGACTCGATCGGCCTGTCGCGCTTCCGCGAGAAATATGCGCCGCTGATGAGCGAGAGCGCCGACCGGCTCGCCTTCGACATCGCGAGCAAGCCGGCCGGCGCCTCTAGCGCCGAATTTGCCGAGATCGCCAAGTTGGCTGCCAGCGTCGACACGCTCGACGGCTTCCTGCGCGAGATGAAGCAGCGCTTCCCTGACGCCACCGCCCGCGCGCCGGCGGCCCCGCAGGCCAAGGACGAAGCCGAGCACACCGGCTCGCTGCCGAAGATCCCCGCCGTGCGGCAGATCAAGATGACGCGGTAGGGTGTCTGCCGCAGCGCGAAGCGCAGCCCGAGACAGCTCCGCATTCTCCGTCATTGCGAGCGGAGCGAAGCAATCCAGAATCTCGCGCGAAAGCAGTCTGGATCGCTTCGTCGCAAGGGCTCCTCGCAATGACGGGGAGAGGCCGAAGGTTATCGTTGGGGACTGAGGGGATGCGTCGGCGACGTCGTCCCCGAGGCGTCGGGCTCACCCCCCGTAGCTCTGCACCAGACTCCCCGCTACCAGCGACCAGCCGTCGACCAGCACGAAGAAGATTAGCTTGAACGGCAGCGAGATCGTCGCGGGCGGCAGCATCATCATGCCCATCGACATCAGCACGGAGGCGACGACGAGGTCGATGATCAGGAACGGCAGGAACAGGAGGAAGCCGATCTCGAAGGCGCGCTTCAGCTCGGAAATCATGAACGCGGGGACGAGGATGCGCAGGCCGAGCTCGTCAGGCGTGGCCGGCGGCGGCTCGCCCGAGAGATCCAGGAACAGCTTCAGGTCTTTCTCCCGCACGTTCTTCTGCATGAAGCCGCGCAGAGGCACCGAGGCGCGCTGGAGCGCGTCCTCGACGCCGAGCTGGTTGGCGACGAGCGGACGAATGCCGTCGTCGTAGGATTTTTGCAGCACGGGGCCCATCACGAAAAAGGTGAGGAACATCGCCAGCGCGATGATCACCGAGTTCGGCGGCGCAGTCGCGGTGCCCATCGCCGTGCGCAACAGCGACAGCACGACCACGATGCGCGTGAACGACGTCATCATGATCAGGATCGATGGCGCGATCGACAGCACCGTGAGCAGCGCGATGAGCTGGATCGCGCGCTCGGTGACGCCGCCGCCCTGGCCGCCGAGATTGATGCTGATGTCCTGCGCATGCGCAGGACTTGCGAGCGAAGCCGCGCCGATCAGGACTGAAAGAACAAGAACTCTACGCGGGAGGGCCGGCAGCCTCACGAAGGTGGCTTTGGACGGCCGAGCAGGGAGGCCATCTCGTCTTCGAGGTTCTCGAAGCTGGTCTTTTCCGTGGCTGGTTTTGCTGGCGCGGCTGGAGGGGGCGGCGGTTCGGCGCGTGCCGCGCGCGGCGAAGGCGCCGGCGGCTCGGGCGCAACCGGAGGCGCGACCGTCTCGCCGGACGGACGACGCAGCGCGGCTTCGAGCCGCTGCGCCATTTCGGCCAGATTCTGTTCGGCGCTCGAGGGCGCCGCAGGGGCCGTGTCCGGCCGTGGAACAGGCGGAGCCTGGGGGATCGGCGGAGGCGGCGGCGCGCCCGCGCGCTCGGTGCGCACCGGCGGCACCTTCACCGGCTCGCTGTGGCGCGGCGGACGCGGCATCAAGGGTGGTTCGCTGCGGGCAACGCGCGGCGGCGCCGGCTCGGGACGCGGCTCGCCGCGTTCCGGGCGCGGTGCGATCGGCTCGGGCGTAAAGCCGGCGAGGGGATCGCTGCGGCGCTCGGCCAGAGCGGGCGCTGGCCGGCGCACTTCGTCGGCAAATGACGGCCGCGAGGGCCGCGGCGGCGGTTCCGGCATTTGCGGCTCGGGATGATCGAGCAGTTCGGGTCGCGGCGCTTCGTCGGCCCAGCCGCCGGTGTCCGGCATGGGCGCAAGACGCGGCGGTTCGGCGGCGTTGGAACGCTGCGGCAGCTGGTCGCGGCCGAGCGCGGCGCGCACGATGTTCGGTTCGACGACGATGTCGGTCGGGCCACCGATCATCAGGAGATGCTCGACATTGTCGCGCCGGACCAGCACCAGGCGCCGGCGGCCATCGACTGCGGCGGCATCGATCACGGCGAGCCGGGGCATCCTGCCGCGCTGGGTGTTGGCACCGAGCCGGCTGCTGGCGAATCGGCGAACCAGCCATGCAGCGACGCCGATCAACGCCAGAACGACGATGAACGCGACGATGAAGGTGATAGGGCTGCCTTGCATACTTGTCCCCGACAAATGGCGCTTTTCTTGTGCCCGTGGTCAGCTGCGCCGACCACTGGCGCGCGATGCCCCAAACTGCGATCTCTTAATGTCCCACGGCAGGTTTTACCGTCCCCAACTCTTAATAACCTATGAATCGCCCGATCCAAAACGACTTCTTGGCCTGTGCACGCACCGCCAAACGGTTGGGTTAATGCCGCTTTTCGGACCATAGAATCACGGGGCGCAAAGACTTGTCCCGGCAGGGGACATGCGCCTGCGCCACCTTTAACCACCTGTTAACCATACACGCGGCAAATTCTGCCTAGCTTCGGACACAGGTCCGGGGGCGGAAGGAGCCGCAACGATGTCCATCAACGACCTCCCAGTGCTGTCGGCGCTTCGCACCAAGATGCAATGGCACCAGGAACGCCAGCGCGTCCTGTCCGAGAACGTCTCCAACTCCGATACGCCCAATTTCCGGCCGCGCGAGCTGGTCGAGCCGAAGTTCGACAAGAGCGGCGCGGTCACCGGCTCGATGGGCCCCCTGGCACTCGCCCGTACCAGCGGCTCCCACATGACGCCATCCGGCTCGCCCTCGGGCTTTGATCAGAACAAGAATGCGGGCTTCGAGACCCGCCCCGCGGGCAACGCCGTCAATCTCGAGCAGGAGATGATGAAGTCCTCCAGCAACCAGATGGACTATGCGGCGGCGACCTCGCTGTACTCGAAGAGCCTGCATCTGCTCAAGACCGCGATCGGCAAGGGCTAGAGCAGGTAAACCATGGCGAATGACAGCAGCGACTTTGCCCGCTCGATGGCGATCGCGACCTCCGGCCTGCGCGCGCAGGCCGGACGCATGCGGGTGATCTCGGAGAATATCGCGAACGCGGATTCGACGTCGCAGACTGCCGGCGGCGATCCCTACCGCCGCAAGGTGCCGACCTTCTCCTCCGCGCTCGACCGTACGCTCGACGCGCAGGTCGTCACCCTCGGCAAGATCCGGCCCGACCAGTCCAACTTCCGCGTCAAGTACGAGCCGAACAATCCGGCGGCGGATGCCACCGGCAACGTCAAATATCCCAACGTGAACTCGGTGGTCGAGATGACCGACATGCGCGATGCACAGCGGTCCTACGAGGCCAACATCAACATCATCAGTGCGACGCGCCGCATGATCCAGCGCACGCTCGACATCCTCAAATCCTGAACGGGACACCTTAAGCCATGGCATCACCGACAATCGCAGCCAATGCCTATGCCAATCTCGCCCGCGTGCTGGAAAACAGCGGCGCCGGCAAGGGCAGCGAGGCGACCGGACCGTCCTTTGCTTCGCTCCTCAAAGACGCCGTCGGCAGCGTGATGGAGTCCGGCCGTAAGTCCGACGCGCAGACGGTTGCGATGGCCGCCGGCAAGGCCAACGTGATGGACGTGGTGACGGCGGTCGCAGACACCGACGTCGCCGTGTCGACGCTGGTGTCAGTCCGCGATCGCGTCATCGCGGCCTATGAAGACATCATGAAGATGCCGATCTGATTTCGGCGCCCGATCGTCATTGCGAGCGCAGCGAAGCAATCCAGAACCTTTCCGCGGCGGCAGTCTGGATTGCTTCGCTGCGCTCGCAATGACGGGGATAGGTCTTCACCTCGCTCGCAGGAGCGATGGGGAGGTGAGAATGAAAAGGAACTTTGTAATGACCGGACCTGAAACCCTCGACGTCGCGCGCGATGCGATCTGGACCATCGTGATCGTGTCGTCGCCGCTGATGGTGGTGGGGCTCGTGGTCGGCGTCATCGTGTCGCTGTTCCAGGCGCTGACGCAGATCCAGGAGCAGACGCTGATCTACGTGCCGAAGATCCTGGCCATATTCGCCACCATGCTGCTGGCGCTGCCATTCATGGCCGACGCTCTCCATTCCCACATGCTGCGGATATCATCGCGAATCATCGGCGGCTGAGGCAGAATGCGGGCGCTATGCGCATCGACGTCTCGCTGCTGCCGGCGCTCGCCGCGGCCTTCATGCTCGCTTTCGCCCGGGTCGGCGCGATGGTGATGCTGTTGCCGGGGCTGGGCGAGTCCAACATTCCGACGCGGATCAAACTGGCGATCGCGCTGCTGCTCACGTTGATCATCCTGCCCCTGCACCGCAACGCGTATCACGTCGACATGGGTTCGATTGCTCCGCTGCTGGTGCTGATGCTGCACGAGATCGCGATCGGCATCGTGCTGGGAGCGACGGCGCGCGTGACGCTGTCGGCGCTTCAGGTCGCCGGTGCCGTGATCGCGCAGCAGATGGGTCTGGGATTCGTGACTTCGGTCGATCCGACCCAGGGCCAGCAGGGTGTGCTGGTCGGCAATTTCCTGACCATGCTTGGCGTGACGCTGCTATTCGCGACCGACAGTCATCACCTGGTGATCGCGGCGCTCAACGACAGCTATGCGATCTTCTCGCCGGGCGAGACCGTGTCGAGCGGCGACGTCGCCTCGCTCGCGACGCGCGCGTTCGCCGCGGCGTTCCGGCTCGGCTTGCAGCTTTCGGGCCCGTTCCTGGTGTTTGGCCTCGTCTTCAACATCGGGCTCGGCGTGCTGGCGCGGCTGATGCCGCAGATGCAGGTCTATTTCGTCGGCGTGCCGCTGTCGATCTTCGTGGGCTTTCTTGTGCTCGGCGTGGTGATCTCGGCGATGATGGGCACGTATCTCGATTACTTCATCGGTGTCATGCACCAGATGATGCCGCTCAGGTAACGAGGGATCGATGGCTGAAGACAACGATCCCGAGAGTCAAACAGAAGACCCGACGCAAAAGCGCCTGGACGATGCGCTCGAACGCGGCGACGTCGCCAAGAGCCAGGAGATCAACACCTGGTTCGTGATCGCGGGCGGCACGCTCGTGGTCTCGACCTTCTCGGGCTCGATCGGCAGCGGGCTGGTGACGCCAATGCGCGGTCTGCTCGCCAATTCCTGGATGATCAAGACCGACGGAAAAGCTCTGCTTGCGCTGATGCAGCAGCTCGAAGTCGCCTTGCTCGCGGCGCTCGGCGTACCGCTGCTGATGCTGGCGCTGGCGGCGATTGCCGGCAACATGCTTCAGCATCGCCTGGTGTGGTCGGCCGAATCCCTGAAGCCCAAGTTCAGCAAGATCTCGCCCGGCGCCGGCTTCAAGCGCATCTTCGGCAAGCAGGCGGCGGCGAACTTTCTGAAGGGTATCGGCAAGCTGGTCGCGGTCGGCGTGGTCATGACCGTGATCCTATGGCCGGAGCGGCACCGGATGGAGGCGATGGTCAAGCTCGATCCCGCAGCCATGCTTGGCGCGACGACCAGCATGACCATCCACCTGCTCGGCGCGGTGGTCGCGGCGCTCGCGATCGTCGCCATTGCCGACTATTTCTTCCAGTACCGAAGCTGGTTCCAGCGGCAGAAGATGTCGCTTCAGGAGATCAAGGAAGAGTACAAGCAGTCCGAGGGCGACCCCCACATCAAGGGCAAGATCAGGCAACTGCGCCAGCAGCGCGCCAAGAAGCGCATGATGGCGGCGGTTCCCAAGGCCTCCGTGATCATCACCAACCCGACCCACTATTCGGTGGCGCTGTCCTATGAGCGCGGCATGCAGGCGCCGATCTGCGTCGCCAAGGGCGTCGACAATCTCGCCTTCAAGATCCGGGAGATCGCGCGCGAGCACGACATCCCCATCGTCGAGAACGTGCCATTGGCCCGCGCACTCTACGCCACCGTCGAGATCGACGAGGAAATCCCCACCGAGCATTACCATGCGGTCGCCGAAGTCATCGGCTACGTCATGCGGCTGAAGCGCGGATTCGGCGCCGGACGGCAATAAAGCTCACGAAAAATACCGAAAATGGCTGTAATCTGGGAATCAGCGTACCTTTCGCCATTGCTGCCCTTGCGCCTGCGGGTCCGATTCAGGCAGGGAGGACCCGGCGCGCCCCGTAGCGCGTTGATTCTCTGCCGACAGGCTGCGCCGGCTTGATATGACCGCCGAGACCGACCACGACCTCACGCGAGAGCCCGTTGCGGCGCACGAACCGTCGCCACGCTCGGGCAGCATCGCGCTTGTGCTGCTGGTGGCCGCCGGCCTCGTCGCCGTCGCCGTCGGGCTGATGACGCTCGGGCGTGCGCAGGCGCAGCCCTACATTCTCGGCATCCTCGCCGTGCTGGCGATGGTCGGCCTGTTCAACCTGTTCGCCTTTGCTGCGGGCATCATCCGCTTCGTCGACCGCAATCTCGACGATCCCGTGATGGGGCGGATCGCCGACCACGCCTTCGATGGGCTGGCGGTGACCGATCCGCGCGGCCACGTGGTCTATTCCAACGCCGCCTATCTGACCCTGACCGGCGCCACCGGCCCGCAGGAGGTGCGCCCGGTCGAGCGCGTCTTCATCGGCAATCCCGACGTCTCCGAGGCGGTGTTCCGCCTGCTGAAAGCCGCGCGTGAAGGCAAACGCCAGCAGGAAGAGGTGCGCATTTCCGGTCATGACGGCAGCCAGGGGCGCTGGCTGCGCATGCGGGTGCGCCCGCTCGGCACCGGCAAGCGCGAAGCGAAATACGCGGTGTGGTCGATCGCCGACATCACCCGCGACCGCGAGCGCCAGGAGGACGTGTTCCAGGAACTCCAGCATGCGATCGAATATCTCGATCACGCGCCCTGCGGCTTCTTCTCGGTCAATCCGGCCGGCGAGCTCGTCTATGTCAACGCGACGCTCGCGAACTGGCTTGACTACGACCTCGCCGAGATTGGCTCCGGCGGCCTCAAGCTGACCGATATCGTCTCCGGCGATGGTACTTCGCTGCTCACCTCGATCGTGGCGGTGCCGGGCGAGGTGAAGACGGAAGTCTTCGACATCGACCTGCGTATGCGCACCGGCAAGACCATGCCGGTGCGGCTCTATCACAAACTCGCCTTCGGCGCCGACGGCGCGCCGGGACCGTCGCGCACGCTGGTCATCAGCCGCGCCCGCGACGAGCGCAGTGATCCCGACCGCGCCGCCGAAGTGCGCTTCATGCGCTTCTTCGACCACACGCCGATGGCAATTGCGACCGTCGACCGCGCCGGCAACGTCGTGCGTGCCAATGCGCGTTACGCCAAGCTCGGGCAGGCCCTCGGGCTCGACAGCGCCAGCAAATCGATCTTCCGCGCGGTCAATTCGCGCGACCGGCACCTGCTGATCGCGGCCATCAACCAGGCCGCCGAAGGCCGTGGCGACGTTGCGCCGGTCGAGGTGGCGCTCGAGGGCACGAAGGAGCGCTGGGGGCAGTTCTTCGTCACGCCGGTCGACGAAGCCGAGCACGATACTGAAGCCGCCATCGTCCACATGCTCGAAACCACCGAGCGGCGCGCGCTGGAGAACCAGATCAACCAGTCGCAGAAGATGGAGACCGTCGGCCAGCTTGCCGGCGGCATCGCCCACGACTTCAACAACGTGCTGTCCGCCATCATGATGGCGAACGACTTCCTGCTGAACGCGCACAAGCCGACCGATCCGTCGTTCCAGGACATCATGCAGATCAAGCAGAACGCGACGCGCGCCGCGACGCTGGTGCGGCAGCTGCTCGCGTTCTCGCGGCGGCAGACCCTTCGGCCGCAGGTGCTCGATCTCGGCGATGCGCTGAGCGACCTTGCCATGCTGCTGCGGCGCTTGATCGGCGAGAAGGTCAAGCAGGAGACCATCCACGGCCGCGACCTCTGGCCGGTCAAGGTCGACGTCTCCCAGTTCGAGCAGGTGATCGTCAATCTCGCGGTCAACGCGCGCGATGCGATGCTGGACGGCGGCAAGCTGATCATCCGTACCGCCAACGTCTCCGCGGAACAAGCGGCCAAGCTCGCCTACAAGGGCATGCCGGCCGCGGATTATGTCCGCATCGAGGTCGCCGACACCGGCACCGGCATTCCCGCCGACATCCGCGACAAGATTTTCGAGCCGTTCTTCTCGACCAAGGAAGTGGGCAAGGGCACCGGTCTCGGGCTTTCCACCGTCTACGGCATCGTCAAGCAGACCGGCGGCTTCATCTATGTCGATTCCGAGCCGGGGCAGGGCACCTCGTTCAACATCTTCCTGCCGCGGCACCATGCCGAGCCGGACGCGCAGCCCGAGCAGCCCGCGGCGGTTGGCTCGCCCAATGGCGCGAGGGAAGCCGCACCCGCGGCGGAGGCCAAGCCGCGCACCGATCTCACCGGACAAGGCACCATCCTCCTGGTCGAGGACGAAGAGGGCCTGCGCGCACTCAACGCGCGCGGCCTGCGCTCGCGCGGCTACACCGTGGTCGAGGCCGAGAACGGCGTCGAGGCCATGGAGGTGCTCGAGGAGCACAGCGGCGGGATCGATCTCGTCGTCTCCGATGTCGTGATGCCGGAGATGGACGGCCCGACGCTTCTGAAGGCGATGCGAGAGAAGAACCCGGAGATCAAGTTCATCTTCGTCTCCGGCTATGCCGAGGACGCCTTCGAGAAGAGCCTGCCCGAAGGGCAGCAGTTCGACTTCCTGCCAAAGCCATTCACGCTCAGCCAGCTCGTGGCGGCGGTGAAGGAGACGATGGTGAAGGCGGGGTAGCCGCCTCCCGCCGGTAACCGGCGACCACAGTTCGGCGCGCTTTCCCGCCAAACCCTCGCCAAATATGGGCTTTTGCCACATCCCCGCGACTGAGGGCCGCAGCCATAAGTTCCGAAATCGGCTTCCCTTTTCGGGAAGGCTGACCATCTTAGGAGCACGTCCCCATGCCGGGGATTTGGGAAAAGCACATGAATTTCTCGCAACGTAGCCGCAGTCTCTTCAAGACGATTGCCGTCGTACTGGCGCTCGGGCTGCCGACTGCGCTGGTGATCTCGTCGGCCGACGCCCGCGTCGGTGGCGGCATGTCGTCGGGTTCGCGCGGCTCGCGGACCTACTCGGCCCCGCCGTCGACCACGACCGCGCCGGGCTCGACGTCGCAGTTCAATCGCACCTACACCCAGCCGGGCGCAGGCATGAACTCGGCCGCAGCCGCGCCCGCGCGCGGCGGCCTGTTCGGCCGCGGCGGCGGCTTCCTGGGCGGTCTCGCCGCCGGCTTCCTCGGCGCAGGCCTTCTGGGCATGCTGTTCGGCGGCGGCCTGTTCGGCGGCCTCGGTGGCCTGTCGTCCATCCTGGGCCTGATCATCCAGATCGTGCTGGTGGTGGTCGTGGCGCGGCTGGCGATGTCGTGGTGGCAGCGCCGCCACACGCCGCAGGCGGCTTACGCCAATGCGGATGCCAGTGCCGGTGCCGCTCCGGGACCGCAGACGAACTATCGCAGCGGTCTTGGCGGTTTCGGCTTCGGCGCCAACAACGCGCCGCTCGAGATCAAGCCGGACGACTATGAGGCGTTCGAGCGCCTGCTTGGCGATGTCCAGGCCGCCTGGTCGAACGAGGACGTGGCCAAGCTGCATACGCTTGCGACGCCGGAGATGGTGTCCTACTTCGAGCAGGACCTCGCCCAGAACCGCGCGCGCAACGCTGTCAACAAGGTGACCAACGTCAAGCTGTTGCAGGGTGACCTTGCGGAAGCCTGGCGCGAAGGCGAGACCGAGTATGCGACGGTGGCACTCCGCTTCGCGCTCACCGACACGACGGTTGACCGCAACACCGGTGCGCTCGTCGCAGGCAGCGAACAACCGGGCGAAGCCACCGAAGTCTGGACGTTTGCCCGACGGCCGGGCGCCGGCTGGGAACTGTCGGCGATCCAGCAGACCAACTGATCGCACGTGACGTAACAAATGAGGGCGTCGTGCTTCGGCACGGCGCCCTTTTTGTCGTGCGCGCCTCGTATCACGGAATAACAGGGCATGCCTTGGGTTCAAGTCAGGCAGCCAACGACAAAACACAATCGGAGGAAGAGATGAATCGTTTCGACGGATCCGTGAAATCCCAAGCTCTTGTTTTTGCCGCGGCCGCCTTTGCCTTGCTTGCGGCGCCATCCGCGCAGGCGCAGTCGGCCGACATGACCTTCTTCGTGACCTCGAGCGGCCCCGGCAAGGGAGCCGATCTCGGCGGCCTGGAGGGGGCCGATGCGCATTGCCAGAAGCTCGCCCAGGCCGCCGGCGCCGGCGCCAAGAGCTGGCGCGCCTATCTGTCGACCCAGGCGGCCGACGGCAAGCCGGCGATCAATGCGCGCGATCGCATTGGCAAGGGGCCGTGGCAGAATGCCAAGGGCGCGGTCATCGCCAAGGACGTTGCCGACCTGCATGGCCCCGCCAACAACCTCACAAAGCAGACGGCGCTGAGCGAGAAGGGCGAGGTCAACAACGGCGCCGGAGATACACCGAACCGGCACGACATCCTCACGGGATCGCAACCCGATGGCACTGCGTTCGCCGCCGGCGAGGACAAGACCTGCAAGAACTGGTCGTCCAGCACGCAAGGTGCCGCGGTGGTCGGCCATGCCGACCGGAAGGGCCTGCGCGACGACGAGCCGTCGAAATCCTGGAACAGCTCGCATCTCTCGCGCGGCCCCGATGGCGGCTGCTCGCAGGCCGACTTGAAGAGCACCGGCGGCGACGGGCTGCTGTATTGCTTCGCGTCGAATTGAGGCGCGGAACGCTCTCCGCCGTCATGGCGTTCGTGGTTGCGTGGTTGCCGCAACGCAATCACGGACTGTTTCCATGAAATGCGAGCTCTACTACTGGCCCGAGATTCATGGCGCCGCGATTTAGTCCGCGGCGCCATTTTCATTTCTCATGATTTCATTTCTCACGGAAGGTATCCGGGCGTTCGCCGAGCGTGTGCGCTCGCCCTTGGTGACGCCTCGCGCTTGGGCAAGGCACTTAATTGCTTGTTGCACAAACAGCCCTCCCGCAATCTCGATCACGCCGGCCGATAGGGAGATACTCAGTGAGCCAGTCCATTGCGCGCTCCGGGACACGCCACGAAGTCACTGCGAAAAATTCCATGTCGCCGCTGGAGGCGATCGATGTGGCCTATGACCGGATCGAGGCCGAGCGTGACCGCAACTGCTGGATTCATGTGCGTCCAAGGGATGAAGCACGTGAGGAGTGCCGCAGGTTCATGGCGCGCGCGCGAGCCGGCGAGAGCCTGCCGTTGCTCGGCATTCCTTTTGGCGTCAAGGACAACATAGACGTCGCGGGAATGCCGACCACCGCCGGGTGTCCGGCATTCAGCTACATGCCCTGGCATTCCGCGCGCAGCGTCGAGCGTCTCGTAGTGGCCGGAGCCATCTGCCTTGGCAAGACCAATCTCGATCAGTTTGCCACGGGACTCTCCGGAGCGCGCTCACCCTACGGCTCCTGCGCGTCAGTTGCAGATGCGCGCTACGTCTCGGGCGGCTCCAGTTCCGGCTCGGCGGTTGCTGTTGCGGCCGGGCATGTCGCATTCGCGCTCGGCACCGATACCGGCGGCTCCGGCCGCATTCCAGCGGGCTTCAACGGCATCGTCGGGATCAAGCCAACGGTGGGGCTGGTGTCGTCGCGCGGCCTGGTGCCGAACTGCCCGACGCTCGATTGCGTTTCGGTGTTCTGCAATACCATCACCGACGGCGAGGCGGTCCTCGACGTCATCGAAGGGTTCGATCCCGAGGATCCCTACAGCCGTTTGCCCAAAGGCTTGTCCGGCGGCAAGGTCGGGCCGTGGTTCCGCTTCGGCCGCATCGCTGCAGCTCATGTCGAATGCTTCGGCATGCCCGAATGCGGTGAGCTGTACGAGCGTGCTTGCGAGCGTCTTTCGCAAGCCGGCGGAACGCCGATCGAGATTGACTTCGCCCCGTTCCGCGAAACGGGCGAGTTGATGTTCAATGGTCCCTGGGTTTCCGAGCGCCGTTCGGCCATCGCCTCGCTCATGGAAATCGAAGCTCCTCCCTTGCTCGAGGTCACGGGCGCCGTGCTGAAATCGGCGCTCGGCTATTCGGCAGTCGATGCGTTTGGCGCCATCCACACACTCTATCGGCTGCGCCGGGACGCGGAGAAGATCTTCGCCGGCATCGACGTGCTGATGGTCCCGACGGCGCCACGGCCGTTCACGCTCGAGGAGATGCATCGCGATCCGATCACCCTCAACAATCGCCTCGGTTACTACTCCTATTTCGCCAATCTGCTTGATCTCTGCGGCGTGGCGATTCCGAACGCGACGTTGTCAAACGGTATGCCGATGGGCGTGACCCTGCTGGCGCCGGCCTGGCAGGACCGAGCACTGATCGGCCTGGCGCGCCAGATCGAAGGCAAGTGCAGCAGCGCGGCGTTCGAGCTGAAATCCCGCGCATGAGCGCGATCGACAGCTGAGCGTGATGTTCGATGGCTAAATCGGCTGCCGGACCTCTTCACCTTTCTCCAAGAGGCTTTAGTTCATCTCCCGATCAAGCCTCGAAAGATCAAGAATCGAAATCATCGATCGATCGTAGGTGATGACGCCCTCCTCCTGGAGGCGCGCAAGTTGCACCGTCACCCACTGACGGGTGGATCCGATCAGGTTCGCGAGATCGCCGTGGGTAAAAGGCATGCCAATGACGGTCTCACCGTCGCGCTGCACGCCATAGACGTGCGAGAGGAAGATCAACAGCCGGTGCAGCCGCTCTGTGACTGACCGCGTGCCCAGCATCTGGGCCATCGCCGAATAGCACCGCGCCTTGAAAGCGAGGGCATCCAGCAAGGCGACCGCGATCGAAGAGGATTCCAGCGCGAGGCGCCGCAAGGCCAAGCCAGGCAGGAACGTCAGCAGGCTGCGCTCTGCTGCAACCGAGGTCCACATATGTGGACCCATTCCGAAGATATCGGGACCGCCGACGAAATTGCCCGCAAACCAGTAGGCGAGCGTGACCTCCCGTCCCGAGGGCGCCACGTAATAGCTGCGAACGCGCCCCTCGCGGATGAGATAGATTCCGTTCTGTGCATCGCCCTGGCTCCAGACCAGCTGCCCTGCTTCCAAGAGCTTTTCTCGTCCGATCGCGCGCAACCGCTTGCAATCGACGCTGCTCAGGCCATCCAACAGGCCGGGCAGCGGCCTCACAAGATTGTCCGACTCCGCCAGCATCACGCCAGCCGCTACCGTGCTATTCGCCCTGTGCATCGCCGGCTCCACGTCAAGAGACGGCTTCGATTATTCAAGAACCATGCCAGCGCACTACCGGGGGCTTGCCGTCACGCGAGCATCTGCGCGGTCAGCTCGAGTCCGATTGATTGAACGCCCGCAACCCTTCCGCGCGAATGACTTCGAGGCAATCTCTCTTGAGCGCCAGGTAGGTCGGCTCGATCAGGATCGCGCTCGAACGCGGACGCGGCAGATTGACGGCGATTTCCCGCAGGATGCGACCGGGCCCCGCGCTCATGATCAGGACGCGGTCGGCCAACACGATGGCTTCATCGATATCGTGCGTGACGAACACGATGGTCGCCTTGATCCGGTCCCGCAGCTCCAGCAGATTGTCCTGCATCACCGCTCGGGTCTGCGCGTCAAGTGCCCCGAATGGCTCGTCCATCAGCAGAACGCGCGGCTCATTGGCAAGCGCGCGCGCAATTGCGACGCGCTGCTGCATGCCGCCGGACAGTGTGTTCGGATAAGCGTCGGCGAAGCGTTTAAGGCCGATCATCGCGATCAGATCGTCCGCGATGGCGCAGGCCTCCTTTGCGGACCTTCCGAGCATTCTCGGACCGTGGGCGATGTTTCTGCGAACGGACTTCCAGGGAAACAGATGCGGCTGCTGAAACACCATGCCGATATCGGGCCGCGGATTGCCCACGGGCGACCCTTCCACCAGGATTTCGCCTTCGAACGGCAGCTCCAGCCCGGCAATCGTATTGAGCACTGTGGACTTGCCGCAGCCCGAAGGACCGACGATGCAGACGAACTCGCCGGCTGCGACGTCGAAGGAAACCCGGTCTACCGCGATCATCTGGCCGCGATTGGTGTCGAACACGATGCTCAGGTTTGAGACTTGTATCGCCGGTTGTTTCGACGCCGCCTTGACAGACGGCTGCGAACTTGCCAGCGCCAGTTTTGTGGTCGAGCGATATCCCGACATCAGCGCCACCAAACCGTTCGTTCTGCAAGAGCGGCAAACAGCCGATCGGCGATGAAGGAAATCAGCCCGAGCGCCGCAAGCCCGCCCATCACCTGGCCTGTCTGTAGATTTTGCTGCGCGATCTCGATCCGGTAGACAACGCCCGCAAACGTGCCGGCAAGTTCCGCTGCGACCAGCGTGTAGAAGGAGATGCTGACCGCAGTGCGCAGCCCGACCACGATGTAGGGCAACGCGCCCAGCAGAATGATCTCCTGCAGCATCTGCCGCCGCGGCGTGCCGAGCATCAACGCGGCGCGGATCAAGCCGCGGTCGACCTTCTGAACGCCAATATGGGTCGACAGCCATACCGTGAAGAATACGCCCCACACGACGAGAAACAGCTTTCCTGCTTCCGACAGGCCAAACCAGAGAATGACGATCGGCACGAAGGCAATCGGCGGGATTGGCCGCAGGATCTGAAACAGCGGCGACAGCAGGCTGGAAATGACGGGAAATTGGCCCGTGAGAATGCCGAGCAGGACGCCGAGCGCGCTGCCGAGGAGGAAACCTGCGGTGACCCGATAGAGGCTTGCTGCTACGTCCCAAAAAAACTGTCCGCTTCGCATCCATTCCAGGACGGCTGCCGCAACCACGGTCGGCGGCGGGAATAGCACCATATTGACGATGCCCGATCGGGAGATCAGCTCCCAAAGAATGACGAACAGGGGGATCGAAAGTACCCCAACCAAGACATTGAGACGACGAAAACGGCCTGAGCTCGGCCGCCGGCCGGGACGATCAGCCCCGGCCGTCACAGCAGCGCGCTTTGGAGTCTGGTTCTGCACGGTCGCTTCGGCACCTATTTCCACGACAGGGTGACTCGCGCGGGATCGAGTTTCTTGAGCGGCTCCGCGGCGATGATGTTGCGGAAATCCGGCATCGTCGCGCCCGGCGGATGATTGCCGCTCTCAAGGCGCCATGCCGCGTGTGTTCGAAGGATTTCGATCAGCCGGTCATCAAGACGCACCCGGTAAATGTACTCGGCCCAGATCGCCGAGAGTTCGTCGCGCTTCATGCCGGCCGCATCCGCCACTACCGCGATCGCTTCGTCCGGATGCGCCTTCGTCCAGATTTCGGCATCGATCAGTGCGCCGATGAACTTCTCGACCAGCGCGGGATTGGCGTCGAGATAAGCCCGCATCACTACGATATTGAAGGTCTCGGAGTAGGTCCCCTTTGTGTCGAGTTCGCCGGCAGCTTCGCCGAGCGCCTTCTTCGCGTTGGAGATGTGTGGCTCCCAGGTGTCGAACGCATCGATGCTTCCGGCCGCCAGCGCCGGCAGCATCTCCTGCGGGCGCAGATTGACCAAGGTGACGTCCTTGGCCATCAAGCCCGCCGATTTTAGCAGCGTCGCCGTATAGACCTCGCTGCCGGTGCCGGCGGTGAACGCGATCCGCTTGCCACGGAGATCCGCTTTGGTTTTGATGCCGGCCTTGGCGGCAACCACGGTCTTGAGATCGGAATATTCCATGCCGGCCACGAAGGCGATCGGCTGGTTTGCCATCGCTGACGCCGTGACCGGCGCTTCCGCCGTCGTTGCGATATCCGCGCCGCCGCCGATCACGGTGTCGAGGCACTGCTTGCCGGAGGTGAAGTTCGATACCGTGATCTCCAGTCCATGCTTCTCGAAGATCCCTTTCGACTTGGCTACGATCGCAAGGCCGGAAATCGGCCCGAGGTTTTGCGCAAGGCGAGCCTTCAGGAGTTCCTCGGCGGAGGCGCGGTCCGGTCCGGCGGCAAGGCACGAAAGCGCGACATAGCTCGCAAGCGCTGCAATGCGGCTGGTGGTCTTCCGATGCATGGACGATCTCCCCTAGCGCCGCGGCTCGCGGCAAAGCCCGATCGCGGACACGCCCTGAACGGCCCGCACAAATTGTCCCCACGTCCTCCCTGGGCGATCACTTTGCGATCGGCCAGGCTCGGCATGCTCGCCGGGCGCAGCGGTCCGGGGAAGCAATTAATCGACATGGGCGGTCTGGCTCCGTGCCGCGGGGGTGGCGATCGGGAATGCCGTCGCGCCGGCGAATCGAGTGTGTGTGCGTCTAGCGCTGACGGAACCGTGGCCTGCGTGCTACGTTGGTATGACCGCACCCACGCTCACGGACCGCTCCTCATGAAATACGAGCTCTACTACTGGCCCGAGATTCAGGGCCGCGGCGAATATGTGCGCCTAGCCCTGGAGGAGGCGGGTGCGACGTACGTCGATGTCGCACGCGGTCCGCGCGGCACCAGTGCGATGATGAAGATGATGGACGCGCATGGCGGCACGCCGCCGTTCGCGCCGCCCTTTCTGAAAGCCGGCAAGCTCGTCATCGGCCAGACCGCCAACATCCTGCTCTATCTCGGCGCCCGCCACGGGCTCGCGCCGAAGACGGAAGCAGGCCAACTCTGGGTGCATCAGCTTCAGCTCACCATCGCCGACTTCGTGGTCGAGATCCACGACACCCATCATCCGCTCGGGCCTTCGCTGTATTACGAGGATCAAAAGCCGCCGGCGAAGAAGCGAACGGCCGATTTCTGGAGCGAGCGCGTGCCGAAATATCTCGGCTATTTCGAGCAGCTTCTGACGGATCGTGGCGGTGCTTACATCACCGGCCGCAAATTGACCTATGTCGATCTTTCGCTGTTCCAGATCGTCGACGGGCTGCGCTACGCTTTCCCCAAACGGATGAAGGCTTTCGAGGCAGATATCCGGGGCCTGGTCGGACTGCACGATCGCGTCGCGGCGCGGCCGAACATCGAGGCGTATCTCGCCAGCGACCGCCGCATTGCCTTCAACGAGCAGGGCATCTTCCGCCGTTACCGCGAACTCGATGATTAGCCGGTCCGTCAGTTGATCGGGGACAGGAATCCTTTTCCCAATTGCGCGGCGCTATTGATGCGCGCTCACCAGATACCCGGCAGCAGGCGATAGGGCACCCGGGCCGCATAATCGGTGTAGCCTGGCAGACCTTGTTTCAGCGTGCGCTCCTCGATGCGGATGCGGACCGCGAACAGGGCGAGGAAGACAGGCGTCATCGCAAGTCCCCACCACGATCCCAGCAGCAGCGGCACGCCGGCGAAGAACAGGATCATGGCGCTGTACATGGGATGGCGGACATGGGCGTAAGGCCCGGTCGAGATCACGCGCTGCGCGCGCTCGGCCTGCAGCTTCACCACGGGCGCGGCGAACGAGTTCTCGCGGAACACCCACATCGTGAACAACGTCGAGGCCAGGAACAGCAGAAATCCGAGCGCCTGTAGTGCGAGCGGCACGTTGGACGCGAGATAGCGCCGGTCGATCCCCATGGCGACCAGCCACGCCACCATTACCACCACGAACACGGTCATGAAGGCCTTGTCGGCGGGTGGTTGGTCCTTCTGGATGACCGGGCGAAGACGCTCGGCCAAGAGCGCCGGATCGAGCCGGTAAAGCCACCAGCCGCAGAGCGGGCCGAGCAGGGCGGACGCGGCCAGCATTGCCCAGGCGCCGGGCCAGTGCAGCGTTCCGGCGGACGCGAACAGCAGCGCGCCCATCGCGACGACGAAGATCGTATTCTGCAACAGCAGTCTTGCGATCATGCGCGGTTTCCCCGGGCAACATCGCACAATATTGGATCTGCGTATTGCCTCATCTGAGGATGTTACTTTCGCTTGACGGATGTAGCTCCGACTGTCGGCCGGTCCGAGGTTGCGTCATTGCTCGCAGGATCGGAGGGACTGGGGCCGTCGCGGAGTGCCCATCACACGCAGCGACGGCCCCAGTCCCGGGATCACCAGTAGTGGCCGGTACTGTACGCGGGATGATCACCTTGGCTCCGTTGCGTCTGAGTGATCGCAACAAGCGCTGCACGATGGTGTGCTGCGGCGGCCCGAACTTTTCGGGGGAATGCTCGGCG
>NZ_JADPKQ010000432.1:0-705 GCF_023074015.1 Bradyrhizobium sp. 142 | reverse complement strand
GGCTCGCATGCGAGGCGCTTTTGCGGATCAGGGCGGGTTGTTTTCGTACATTTCGCCGGAGGCGCGGGTGCCTGCGAACCACCCGCTGAGGAAGATCCGGGAGCTTGTCCGCGATATTTTGAGTGAGCTGAACCGTAGCCTTGGCAGGCTTTACGCGAGCGAAGGACGGCCCTCGATCCCTCCGGAGCAATTGCTGAGCGCCTTGCTGCTGCAGGTATTCTACGGCATCCGCTCGGAACGCCAGTTGATGGAGCAATTGGACTACAATCTTCTGTACCGCTGGTTCGTGGGGCTTTCGCCTGATGCCCCGGTCTGGGACCCGACCACCTTCACCAAGAACCGGGACCGGCTGCAGAAAGGCGAGGTGTTTACGAAGTTCATGAGCAAGCTTCTGAATCATCCGCAGGTCAAGCCTCTGCTGTCGGACGAACATTTCTCGGTGGACGGAACGCTGATCGATGCCTGGGCTTCGCAGAAGAGTTTTCGTCCCAGGGACGGCAGCGGTGACGATGATGACGGCGCGAACTTCCACGGCCAGAAGCGCAAAAACGACACCCATGCCAGTACCAGCGATCCTGACAGCAGGCTTTATCGCAAGGCCGCCGGGCGGGAGGCAAAGCTTTGCTATATGGGCCACGCCACCATGGAGAACCGGCATGGCTTGGCGGTGGCCGGCATGGTCACGCATGCCAATGGCACCGCCGA
>NZ_JADPKQ010000025.1:0-42958 GCF_023074015.1 Bradyrhizobium sp. 142 | reverse complement strand
GGCGCGCATGAGCCAGTAGAAGCGCCGCACTCGGATTGCAACAACGGGTGCCAATCCACGCCTCGCTCGACACGCTGACGGCGCTATTGAGGCGCGCGGACGAATCCTTCAGGTCCGTCCCTGTTCCGGCTGCTAACACTAGGCTGGGATTCCCGATCGTGGGAGCTCGAGCTTTTCCACCTGTCCGCCGCTCGGTGCAAAACAGCGGTTTGTGCGGTCTGGAAATCCGCGATAGCCGCTGTGTGTACCGAAAACTTAAGCTCGGGCGTAGTGGTGGTGAAGTCCGCCGAGGATGGCGTGTGATTTGATGCTACCGATTCGCTGAATTTGACGAGAGACTGGTGCATCTTTGTCCAATGACCGGTGCGTCCTGATGTCATTGTAATAGCGTGCGTACGATTGCAGAATCTGGCGCAGATGCACCTCACCCAGGACAATGATGTGGTCTACACACTCACGCCGGATCGATCCGATCAGCCGTTCGGCAAAGCCGTTCTGCCAGGGTGAGGCTGGTGCGGTAGGCTTGTCCCGGATGCCCATGGCGCGCAATCGGCGCGTGACGATGCTGCCATAGATCCGGTCGCGATCGCGGATGATGTAGTGCGGAGCCTCATCCCAAGGAAATGCCTCCGTTATTTGACGTGCAACCTTCACGAAGTTGAAGAATCCGAATTTCGCCGGGGTTGCGCGCGCGCTGGGTCTCTGGGGCCAGACCGTTTCGAGTGCGGACCAGTTGGAGACCGCGGTCAAGGACTGGCTGGCGCAACCGGGGCCTGCGTTCTGCACGTGCACGTCAACCCGATGCAGCTCGTCATGCCGCCATTCATGCAGGTCGAGCCTGCGATCGGGATGGCGCTTTATTCCGCTCGTGCCGTCCTGCATGGCCGTGGAGGAGACGTCTGGGAGATGGTCAAGGAGAATTTCCTCTAGTCGAGGTCGCCTTCCCTCAGCAGCAGTGTGGCGGCATCCCGATCGCTTCGCCGCACAGCATGAGAGTGGCCAAGCATTGCTGTCATGGGTCGATCGAGATTGTGAGCGGGAACGGGCAAACCTCGCTCGCTTCTTCTCGCCGAAAATTGTCGACCAGCTTGTCGGCATTCATACGCCCTTCTCTTTCGCACGCCGTCAACCCGCCACTGTCCTGTTTGCCGACATGATAGGCTTTACCGCGTATTCGTCGGGAAAGCCTCCAGACCTCGTCATCGGCATGCTGCGCGATCTGCTTCATCTCCTTAGCGAGGCGGTTTTCTCCAATCACGGATCGGTCGACAAATATCTGGGTGACGGGCTGATGGCATTTTTTGGCCCGCCCCTGACGAGCCGGCGAGATGCCACAAACGCGGCTCGGTGCGCGCTGGAAATCGTGAACGCGATCGAATGCCGGAATCAGCAGCGCATCGGCTGGAACGAGGACGCCGTCCGCATCGCCGTCGGCATTCACTACGGCGAGGTCGTGCAGGGAGATGTCGGCAGCGAAAGGCGGCTCGAGCTCACCCTGGTCGGGGACACCGTGAATATCGCGAGCCGCGTTGAATCTTATTGCCGAATTCTCGATGCTCCGGTGCTGGTTACCGGTCAATTCTTGGAGGCGCTGCTGGCAGAGGGGAGTCAGGATCTTGCGAAAGCGTTTGTCGACGAAGGTGTCCACGTATTGCGCGGTTGCAAGGAGCCGATCCGCCTCCTGAGCGTGAGAAGAGAGCGCAAGGCTGCCCCCGGACGACAGGCTGGTTTGCAGCCGTCCGGCGGATGAAGTCGGGTGAAATGGATGGGCGAGCCAGGTGGCCTATTCTGCCCTGATATCGCTTGGCGCCTTGTTCGTCCACCGATGGAACGCGCGGCGGAAATTCGCGGCGTCGCTGAATCCGAGCGCCAAAGCGATGTCGTCGTTCGAAAGCCTAGTTGTGCGGAGATATTTCAGCGCAATCTGGGTACGGAGTTCGTCCAGCAAGCCGCGATAGGAAAGACCCTCGCGGCGGCAACGGCATCCTGCGAAGAGCCACATCGGGCGGTTCGTGGCTGACGCGGAGGCGATCCATTCCTACGAAGGAACCAGGGAGATGAACACCGTGATCGTGGGCAAGTCTATCACCGGGCTTAGTGCCTTCGTCTGATCCCAACGGGACGCCGTCGCGACTTGCGCACAGCATCGTGCGTCGTCCTATCCCGGAGCGTGTCGTCCTTGGCGAGCCCACTCCGACGGTCAGATCGCAACCTGAAGCAAATGTCGGTATCGGGTGGTTGCACCTCCCCGATTTGAACCTGCCGTTCGACAGGCTTCTGATTTTAGGCGAACGATCGGAGGAAATATCGCAGATTTGCGTCGTGTGGGGAAAGGCGGTAGCGGTCTCCCGCTACGAATTTAGTCGTTTTCCCCGGGGGCTTCAGAGCATGGGCTCAAACTGGCAGTGCACGAGCATCTCGGAGACCGAGGCGTTGTTCGGTAGCATCAGCGCGGTTTCTACCAGGCGGGCGATATCGCCCGGCTGGCTCATCTCGTGGCGGGGAATCTCGTCGTCGTTCAGCGTCATGTCGGTGGCAACGTAGCCCGGGCAGATCACCGTCGCCCGAATGCCGGCCGCGCGTCCTTCCCGGCGAATGCCGTGGGTGAGTGCAACCACGGCGAACTTGGTCATGGCGTAGCCGACGTTGCTTCCCACGCGCTTTCCGGAGAGGGATCCCAGATTGATGACCCGCCCATGACCGCAGACGGCCAAATGAGGGAGGGTGGCTCTGACGAGGCGCAGGGGTCCCTTGACGTTCACGCGCCACATTTCATCCAGCTCGTTTTCGCCCTCGTCGGAGACACGGACCTTCGGATTGATGCCGGCGGTGTTGACGATGGCGTCGATACCGCCCCACCGTGCGACCGTTGCGTTGACCCAGGAAATCGGGCTCTTGGCGTCTTCGGCATCATAGCGGTGCGTCATGAGCCTCTCGCTCTCGGCGAGACGGCTCGGGTCGCGAAGTCCCGCCGATACCCGGAAGCCTGAGGCCAGGAGCTGGTCGACGACGGCGCGCCCGATGCCGCGCGAAGCCCCGGAGACCAAGACGATCCGATTGCCGACTTCCAACATCCTAGTCCGTCTCCCATGGGCGAGCGAAGAGCATCGCAAAATGTAAGGGGATGCGCGCGACGACGAGTAAGAGAAATTCACTCTGCCTGCATCGGGTGCGCTTATGGCTCGCGCGCCCGACGACTTTCGGCCGGGATATTGGCTGTCCTTATGAGGGCAGAACAAATCCGCTGTATGCGTGCGTCGGCCTCCGCACGTAACTTTCCGCCGCTCTGGCTGACGGCAAGAGAACCTTGCGGATGGGATTTTCGGACTATCGAACGGCGTTGGTGACGGGCGCGTCCTCAGGTATTGGGGCTGCGACGGTTCGGCGCCTCCGTGCCGAGGGGCTCGAGGTTCATGCGCTGGCGCGCGACGTTCGCCGGCTGTCCAGCCTGTCGGCCGAGACCGGATGCCACGCATGCGCGGTCGATGTGAACGATCTCGACGCCCTGAAGCGCCTTGCGAGCTCGGCCGAATTCGATGTTCTCGTCAACAATGCCGGCCAGTCGCGGCGCGGCAATATCCTGGATACAGCGCCTGACGATGTCGACACCCTGGTCGACGTCAATCTGCGCGCAGTCCTGCACCTGACGCGGTTGATCGCACCAAGCATGGCGAGGCGCAACAGCGGCCACGTGGTCAATATCTCGTCGATCGCCGGCCACTATGCCTTCGGCGAGAACGCCACGACATTCAATTCATCCGTGGCCTATCACGCGACGAAGGCGGGCATTCATTCACTGTCGCAGCAATTGCGCTTCGATCTCTACGGCACCTGCGTTCGTGTCACCGAAGTCTCGCCCGGGCGCGTGGCGACGAGCATCTTCCAGAACCAGAACGCCGCCGACAACCCGGATGCCCGCTTCGTCGGCGGCTTCGAGACGCTCCAGTCCGAAGACGTCGCGGATGCCATTGCGTTCGCGCTGGGATCGCCGGCGCGGATGAACGTCGCGACGATCGAGATCGTACCCACGTTCCAGGTCGTCGGTGAACTGCGATTTGCGAGCCGATCCGAGGCCGCACGTTTGAAAGAAATGAGAAGTGGAGCTGACAATGCCTGAATTCGCAAACCGCCTCAAGACCGTAAAGGTGTCGGCCTCGGCGGCGATGACGGACAAGGCGCGCGAGCTCCGCGACGCGGGCGTCAAGATCGTGGGTCTGTCATCCGGCGAGCCCGATTTTCCGACGCCGCCGCATGCGATCGAAGCCGCACATCGGGCGGCCCTCGCAGGCGATACCAAGTATCCGGCGCAGCCGGGGACCGTCGCACTGCGGACCGCTGTCCAGCGCAAGTTCAAGCGCGAGAACAATCTCGACTACGCCCTCGACGAGATCCTGATCGCCAATGGCGGCAAGCAGATCATCTTCAACGCGCTGTTTGCTACCTGCAATCCCGGCGACGAGGTCATCATTCCGGCGCCGGGCTGGATCACCTATGCGGACATCGTTCTCCTGGCGGAAGCGACGCCCATCGCGGTGCCTTGCCCGGAGAACAACCAGTTCAAGCTTCGTCCGGCGGACCTGGAGGCGGCGATCACGCCCAGGACGAAGTGGCTGATCCTGAATTTTCCCAACAATCCGACTGGCGCTGCCTGTACGCGCGAGGAGATGCGCGCGATCGCCGACGTCATGCTGAAGCACCCCGACGTCTGGATTCTCACCGATGACATCTATGAACATCTCACCTATGACGGTTTCCAGTTCTGCACTATCGCGCAGGTCGAGCCGAAGCTGAAGAATCGCGTCGTGACCGTGAACGGCGCGTCCAAGGCCTACGCCATGACCGGCTGGCGGGTCGGCTATTGCGGCGGTCCCAAGGACTTGATCGCGGCGATGAACAATGTCCACGGTCAGGCGACCGGCGGAATCTGCACGGTGAGCCAGGCAGCGGCCGTCGCGGTCCTAGACGGACCCCAGGACTACCTGAAAGAGCGCGCTGACATCTATCGCGACCGGCGCGATCTGGTGGTCAGGCTCCTCAATCAGATTCCGGGCGTCACCTGCCACAAGCCGGAAGGGGCCTTCTACGTGTTTCCCAACATCGCCGGCTGCATCGGCAAGACCACGACGGGCGGGCGACGGCTGGAAACCGATGCCGACTTCATCTCGGCGCTACTGGAGGAACAGCATGTCGCGGCGGTGCCCGGGGGCGCGTATGGCATGAGCCCGTATTTCCGCATTTCCTATGCGACCGATACCGAATCGTTGAGGGAGGGCTGCCGGCGTATCGCGAGCTTCTGCGAAAGCCTGCGCTGACCGGGCGCCGATATGTCAGGGGGCTTGGCCCTCGGCGGAGAACGAAAGATGCAACCAGCGGCATTCGTCGACCAAGATCGGAGCAGCATGCCGAACCAATTGTCATAATCCTTCCTAATGCCCCTAAACGAAGATGTTCTTGGTCCTGTAGGATGCCGACGCATAAGCTTTGTGCAAAGAGGGGTATTGCCTTGGTATCGCGCAGTCGAGGACGGCCAGCGATGACCACCAGCGACGATGCGGTGGCAATCTTAAGCGTTCAAGCTCCACCGGCAGCCAGGCGGGCATCGCGGTGGCGTCTGGCGCTGCCGGTCGGGCTTCTCGCCGTCCCGATGCTGGCATTCCTGACGTACTTCTTCTTCTATCCGGCGCTGGGGCTGCTGTTCTCGAGCATCCAGACACAGGACAGCCGCGGCATCATCGGCCGTCCATTCACACTTGCGCACTACGCCCGTCTGATCAACGTCGATCTCTATGTGCACGTGCTCTGGACGACGCTGCGGATCAGCGTCATCACCTCCGCGCTCGCGACGGTCCTCGCCTATCCGGTCGCGCTGGTGATGGTCAAGAGTCGTCCGATGGTCACGCGCATCATCACTTTGATCGTCATCGCGCCCCTGATTGTCAGCGTCGTCGTTCGTGGATACGGCTGGCAGCTCGTGCTCCAGAACGGTCCGAAGGGAATGCTGAACTGGATCCTGATGACGCTGCATATCGTCGATGCCCCGATATCGGTCCTCTACACCGAGGTAGCTGTCGTCATCGGGTCGCTGCACGTGTTCTTCCCGATGATGGTTCTGCCGCTGGCTTCAGCGCTCGGCAAGATCGATCTCAACCTCGAAGATGCAGCCCGGATGCTGGGTGCGCCGTGGTGGAAGGTATTTCTCCGCGTGACGCTGCCGTTGAGCATGCCCGGCTTCGTGGCGGGGTTTACCCTGGTATTCTCGCTCACCGCAGGCTCCTTCGTCATTCCCGCGATCCTGGGCGGCGCTTCGGCGGTCATGCTCGGCAATCTGATCGAGCAGCAGATCTTCGTCGTCTACGACTGGCCGTTCGGCGCCGCGATTGCCGTCGTTCTCGTCGGCCTGGTCCTCGCGGTGAACGGCGTCTCGATGTGGCTGCTGGAAGGCCGGCGTCTCAGGAGGCCCGACTGATGGACGAGCGGTTTTCCGGCTTCGGCGCCTTCATCCTCTACACCATCACCGCCGGCATGATGCTGTTCATCCTGGCGCCGCTGCTCCTGGTCATGGCGGTGTCGGTTTCCGACTCCTATTTCGTGACGTTCCCGCCGCAGGGCTTCACGCTGAAATGGTATGCCAAGGTTCTCCAGGACCGAGACTTCCTCGAGGCGATGAGGCTGAGCATACTGCTCGCGCTCGGCACGACGGCGGGCTCGCTCCTGTTCGGCGTGCCCGCGGCCTTCGCGCTGGTCCGTGGCAAGTTCTTTGGACTGGCAGCGATCAAGGGGTTCTTGCTGTCGCCGCTGATTTTTCCGGCGCTGGTCACGGGCCTGGCGTTGCTTCAGGTCCTAACCAAGCTCGGCTCGCAGGATGCGCGGCTCAACCTCCTGATCGGGCATGTGGTCGTGACGTCGCCCTATGTCATCCGCACAGTCGTCACCAGCCTCCAGCTCGTGGACGAGAATCTGGAGGATGCCGCGCGCACCCTCGGCGCAAACCGGCTGACGACCTTCTGGCGCGTGACGTTGCCGCAGATCGGCTCGGGCGTCGCCGCCGGCGGGCTGTTCGCCTTCATGGTGTCCTTCGACAACTATCCGGTCACGATGTGGCTGGCGAACTCGGAATACTCGCCCGTGCCGCTCGTCCTGATGCGGCAACTGGTTAACGTCTTTGACCCTTCCGTACCGGCGATGTCGACGATCATCATTCTGATGGGGATGGTCGGTGTGCTGCTGCTGGAGAAACTGGTCGGCCTTCGCCGCGCGCTGGCTGCCTGATGTGCATTGGTAGATGGAGATTGGACCCATGAAGCTGACACGTAGGACTCTCATTAAAGCCGGCGCATCCGCGGTTGCTTTCCCGACGATCATCAACCGGTCGTGGGCGGAGGACGCCAAGCAACTGCATGTCGGCGTATACAACTCCGCGCTGGGCAAGCTGATTCAGAAGGAAGTCATTCCGAAATTCGAGGCCGAGTTCAAGTGCCGCGTCTTCACGATCGAAGGCGCTACGCTTTCCAACATCGCCGCCCTCCGCGCCACCCGTGATACGCCGCGCTTCAGCATGATGATGATGGACGATGTCGGCATCCCCCAGGCCAAGCAGGAAGGGCTGATCGACAAGCTCGATCCCGCCAGGATTCCGAATCTTGCCAAGGTCTATCCGCGCTATCTCTTCGAAGAGGATCATGGCGTCGGTTTCTCGATCTCAAGCGCGGCCATGTTCATCAATCCCCAGGTGACGAAGCCGCTCGAGAGCTACGAGCAGATCTTCGACGCAAAATATCGCAAGCAGATCCTGCTTAATACGCCCAAGAACACCCAGAGCGTGCTGATGCTCATCGTGGCGACGGCGCTCACGACGGGCAAGCCGCTGAAGGAAGCGCAATACCTGGTCGATAGCGGTTGGGACAAGCTCGCAATGCTCAAGCCCAACGTCCTGACGATCTACGACAGCGAGGCGCAGGTGCTTCAGGTGGCGCAGGGCCAGGCGACCATCGGCGGCATCGAATATTCGAAGGCGATCTATCCGCACACGGCCAAGGGCTTGCCGCTCGACATGACGTTCCCGAAGGAGGGCGCGTTCACCGGGATCAACAGCATGACGCTGGTCAAGAATGCGCCCGAACCCGAGCTTGCGTGTGCGCTGATCAACCGCATTCTGGAGCCCTCGGTCGCCAAGATGCTGTCCGAGCAGACGCTCAGCGCGCCCTCGGTGGGAGGGATCGACTTCAAGCCGGAGACGGCCAAGTTCCTTGCCTATCCCGACACCAAGGCGACCGATCTCGGACTGTTCACGCCGGATTGGAAGTTCATCGTTCCGCGCCGCGGTCCGTGGCTGGAGCGGTACAATCAGGTGTTCACGAGCTAGGACGGGCTACCATGAGGTCTTCCGAAGTCAGGCTTGACCGCCTCAGTAAGGAATATAACCGCAGTATTGCGGTCGAGGACGTCTCGCTCACGATCGAGCCCGGCCATATGGTCGCGCTGCTCGGTCCGAGCGGATGCGGAAAGACGACCTGCCTGCGCATGATCGCGGGGCTGATCCGCCCGACATCCGGCGACGTCTTCGTGAACGACAGGAGGATGACCGATGTTCCGGTGCACCGCCGCAATGTCGGGATGTTGTTCCAGAACTACGCGCTGTTTCCTCATCTCACGGTCGAGGAGAACATCGCATTCGGCCTTGAGATGCGCGGGATATCCAAGGCCGATGCCGCAAGGAAAGTGGGCGAAGCACTCAATCTCGTTCAGCTGTCCAGCTTCGGGAAGCGCTATCCGGCGCAACTCTCCGGCGGCCAGCAGCAACGCGTCGCACTGGGGCGGGCCCTGGTGATCGAGCCGGCCATGCTACTGCTCGACGAGCCGCTCGGGGCGCTGGACAAGGGGCTCCGCGAGAGCATGCAGGTCGAACTGCGCGCCCTTCAGCGCAGACTCGGCCTGACCACCGTCATGGTGACCCACGACCAGGACGAAGCCCTGACGATGGCCGACAAGATTGTGGTGATGCGCGATGGCAAGCTCGAGCAGGTCGGCTCGGCGACCGAAATCTACCAGCGCCCGACCTCGAAATTCGTCGCCCAGTTCATCGGCGCGTCAAACCTGTTCGAGGGCCCCATCGAGCAGCGCAACGGAAACGGGGCGGTCATTCGCGTCTCGCCCGAATTGAGCCTTCAGGTCGACCAGATTCCGCAATCGGCAAGCGATGTAATGGTCTCGATCAGGCCCGAGGCAATCGTGGTCGAGCGCGTTGGCCAGAGCCCGGCGGCGCAACGCCTCAACAGCGTGATGGCGCGTGTCGACCAGGCCATCTATCGCGGATTCGTCAGTCACTACTATCTCAAGACGCCGAGCGGCGGGCAGATCATCGTATTCGAGCAGAACCAGTCGCAACAGGCCGGACTTCGGTACGCCGTGGGTGAGGAGGTCGTGGCGCGGTGGGAGTCGCCCAGCAATCACGTCATTGCGCGTCACTGAAGCGGCGTACGAGCGCGGCGTCTCGCGTGCAATCGACATCCTTTATACCCGCAGACGAACATCGTCTTGGATCGGCTTGCGCCGCTTGGCTAGATTTGACTGTGGCAGCGCCACGCGCGTTCGACCAGCGAGGCCCTTTTGTCGGTTAATCAGCCCAACGCTCCCTTTGTCGGCACGATCGAGAAAAGCCCGAAGATCAGCCTGATCGGCACGCTTGCGATGCTAGTCGAAGCGCCGGGTGACTTCGACCTGGTGCAGCAGGGACGTGTCTGGGCGCTTGCCGATGCCCTCTCGTCCTGGCCAAATGTCCAGGAGGCCGTCATTGGCGTCACGAACGTGATGCTGGCATTTGAGCGGCCGCCCGAAGATATCGGCGTGCTCAGCGCTTCAATCGTCGAGCTGTGGCACCGTCTGCCAAGCCGCCAGGCGGACGGCAAGCTCATCGATATTCCTGTCGTCTATGGCGGCGAGCACGGATTCGACTTGCCTGCGGTCGCTGCGCGCGCGGGGTTACCCGAACGGGAAGTGATCCGGATTCACAGCAGTGGGGAATATACCGTCTGCGCCGTCGCAAGTTCGCCAGGGTTCGGTTACCTCCATGGCCTCGATCCGCGCATCTACATGCCACGAAAATCCGTACCCTCACTGAACATGTGTGCGGGCTCGGTAACCATCGGAGGGATGCAGACCGGCGTCGCTGTCCTGACCAGTCCGAACGGGTGGAATGCGATTGGCTGGGCCTCGGTTGCGATGTTCGATCCGCAACGGGCGCAGCCGTCTCTGATGCTGCCGGGTGACCGCATCAGGTTCATGATCGATCGGATCGAGCTATGATCGAGATACTGACCAGCCATGCGTTCAACACCATCCAGGATCAGGGCCGCTACGGCGCGCGCTGCCTCGGTGTGAGTACATCCGGCGCCATGGATCGCGTCGCGCTCGGGGCCGGCAACGCGCTGCTCGGCAACGATCCCGATGCAGCTGGTATCGAGATTCAGACGTTCCCCTTCCGCCTGCGATTTTCAGCCGACGCCACGTTTGCGCTCACTGGTGCCGATCACGATGCCACATTGGCGGGCGCCGCTGTCCCATCCTGGTGGTGCAGGCGGGCCAAGGCGGGCGATATTCTCTCGATCGCAACGCCCCGGCGTGGCGCGCGCGTCTACGTGACGTTCGGAGGGGGCATCGGTGTGCCGCGCGTGCTGGGCTCGCGCAGCACCCATCTGCGCGCCGGATTCGGCGGGATGGAGGGGCGCGCCTTGCAGGCAGGCGACGTCGTGCCGGTGGGCGGGACACAGTCCGAAGCCACCGGCCGCTTCGGCTTCGGCGTCGAGCCACCCGATGTGGCGATCGCTGGCCGTGGTCCATCGAAGGGCCGCGTGCTGCCGGTGCGCGTCATGCGGGCCGGCGAATATGATCTGTTTTCGGAGGCGATGCAGGCCGCGTTCTGGTCCACGACATGGAAGATCAGCGCCCGGAGCGATCGGGGCGGATACCGTCTCACCGGCGGCAAGCTGACATTGGACGCGCCGGTCGAGATGCGTTCGCATGGCGTTGTGGCAGGCGTCGTGCAGGTGCCGCCTGCCGGCGAACCGATCATCCAGATGAGCGACGCCAACACGGCCGGTGGCTATCCGAAAATGGCCGCCGTGATTCAGGCCGATCTCTGGCGTCTCGGCCAGGCGGCGCCGGGATCATTCATCGCCTTCAGCGAGGTCAGCTATCAGGAGGCCGTTGCGGCCATGGCTCCCGTCAACGACTACCTCGTGAAGTTGCGAGCAACCGCGGATCTCTATCGAGCGCTTTGAGTGGACGTCAACAATAACAAGAGCAGGGTACGAACATGAAAATTGGCATCGACTCAGACATGGGCGAAGGTTTCGGCAATTATCGCGTCTGCGACGACGAGGCGCTGATGGGCATCATCTCGTCCGCCAACGTGGCGTGCGGCTTCCACGCTGGCGATCCTGTCATCATGGATCGCATGGTTCGCCTGGCGAAGCAGAAGGGGGTCGAGGTCGGTGCCCATCCGGGCCTGCCCGATCTGCTCGGGTTTGGCCGCCGCGTCATCCAGATGGATGCCGCCGAGCTCGAGAAGCACATGGTCTATCAGATCGGCGCCTTGCAGGCGATTGCAGCCAATGCCGGCCATCGCGTGACCCATGTCAGCTTCCACGCCGCGATGGGCAACATGGTCAATGCCGACCCCGATATGGCCGATGTCGTTGCCCGTGCGATTGCGACCATCAATCGCGATTTCATCGTGTTCTCACAGCCGGACGCCGAGATCGTGCGCGCCGCGCGCAAGGTGGGCCTGCGCATCCTCACTTTGTTCCTGGCTGATCGCGCCTATGACGAGCACGGTCATCTGGTGTCCCGCAAGCTTGCCAACTCGGTCATCACTTCGGCTGATGCGGTGGCCGAGCGGGTCAAGCGCTTTCTCGATAGTGGCACTGTGCAGACGATCGAGGGCAAATCGATCAAGGTCGAGGCGCGCTCGATCCTGATCCATAGCGACACGCCGGGTTCCGTCAATCTTGCTGGCACGGTGCGCCGCGTGATCGAGCAGGGCGGCGGCGAAGTCACGCCCGCAACTGTACTGCTCAATTGATCGGGCTTCCCTCGGAGAGCGGGCGGATGCGCACAATCGGTGTGCCGTAGCCGACCGTTGCGCCAGGCTCCGCGATCACGGCATCAACGGTGCCGGCGGCCGGTGCCACGATGGGCGCATACAGCAACCCGATTTTGACGAGGCCGACGATCGCGCCGGCCTCGATCCGCTGGCCCTGTGCGACGAACGGCTTGTCCCGCCAGGGATGAGCCACAAGGAAATGCCCTGCGACGTCGGCTTTTGCGATGACGGAATGGTCTACAGCCGGGGCCGCAAGCGTCGGTGACGTGGCCATGCGCGGGCCCGTGTCGACGACCAGCTTCAGGGACTGGCCGGGCTCCTCGATTTCGATCGTGTCGACGCCGGACCTTTCGAGGATCTGCGCCAGACGTGCGATGTCGGTCAGCTCTATCGGCATTTTCTGATCTCCTCGATGAGGCGCGCGTTGATTCTGAGCCGCTCGAGATAGGCTGACATCTCGGTCTCGGCCGCCAGCGCATCGGCGTAGGCCGTCTGCTCGAACCGCAACTTGCTTCCGAGCCGCGCCTGCCCGACGCGCCACAGGTCGGCCCGGATCACGGTTGCCATTTTCGGATAGCCGCCGGACGTCTGGGCGTCGCGCATCTGGATGATCGGCTGTCCGTTCGGCGGAATCTGGATCACGCCGGGGACGATGCCGTGCGAGCGCTTCTCGATCGGCGCTTTCGGCTTCACGGTGGGGCCTTGCAGGCGGTAGCCGTAACGGTTGCTCTGCGGCGTGATCTTCCAGCTGCTGGACCAGAACAGCGCCTGCGTGGCGGCGTCGAACCCGTCATATTCGCCGGCAATCACGACCCTGACGATGGTCTCGTCCGCGACGGCGTTCGGCCGTGCAAGCGTGATCTCGGCCGGCTCGATCCCGAGATCCCCAATGGTCGCGGTCGACGCGGCGCAGGGCAGGATGTCGCCGGGCTGGAGCGGCCGTCCGTGCCAGCCGCCGAACTCGCCGCGAAACTGCGTGCTGCGCGAGCCCAGCACCATGGGCACGTCGATGCCACCGCCGAATGTCAGATAGCTTCGTGCGCCGCCGGGCATTGGCTTGACGGTCAGAATATCTCCGGCACGGGCGCGCGAACGCCACCATGGCGGGATCACGCGTCCTGCGATCTCGGCCTCGACGTCGGCGCCCGTGAGCGCAAAGGCCATGTTCCGGCCGAAACGAAGCTTGAAGGGCAGCATCGGGATTTCGATGCCGGCAGCGTTCTCGTCGTTGCCGAGAAGGATGTTGCCGGCGCGCAGGGCGACATCGTCCATCGCACCCGAAGTGCCGACCCCGAAGCGATACTGGTCGAAGCGGCCGAGATCCTGGACGCTGGCGGGCCCTGTGACTGACAGGATCTCGATCACCGGATCACCCGTTCGATCTCGAAACGGATGGTATCGCCCGGTACGAGCGCGGCCGGCGTCGGCCAGGACGGATCGAAGAAGGTCCAACTCGTATGCCCGATGGCGTGCCAGCCGCTCGGCCCGGGCGAAGCGGAGACACCAGTCTGCGATCCGCCGATCGACACCGAGCCGCCCGCGGAGCGTTGCAGCGGCGTCTGCCGTCGCGGCATGGTGATGCGCGGGTCCATGCCGCCGAGATAGCAATAACCGGGATGGCTGCCGAGCGCGAACACCGTGTAGAGCGGGGCCGCATGGAGCGAGACCACGTCGTCGACGGACAGGCCGCAATGGTCGGCGACGGACTGAAGCTGCGATCCGATCTCGCCGCCATAGGTGACGGGCAGCCTGATCTCGCGGCCGCCGATCGCGAGGCCTTCCGCCGCGTCCCAGCCGTCGTTGAGAGCGGCGATCAAGGTGTCCAGTTTGCGCGGAGGGGTCTCGAAGGTCAGCATCAAGTTGGTGATGCCGGGAATGGCCTCGCGGATTTCTGCCCATTTCGACGCGGTGGCCGCCAGCGACCAGATGCGCCGCTGGTGCGGCAGGTCGAATTCGCCGGGCGCCTCGAACAGGAGGGCCGATGTCCCGAGCAGGCTGATCCGCGGTCGGTCCGGCGTCGTCATGGCGCGGCCACCCGCGCATTCATCCAGTGCTCGAGATGATGGATGTCGTAGCCGCCGCGGCAGAACGTCGGATCGGCGAGGATCGCCTGGTGCAACGGCACATTGGTTCGGATGCCTTCGGCGCGCAGTTCGGACAAGGCGACCCGCGCACGCGCCAGGGCCTCGTCGCGGGTGCCGCCATGGGCGATGAGCTTGCCGATCAGCGAGTCATAGTGACGGGGAACGATGGCGCCGGCGGTGATATGCGAATCGACGCGGATGCCGATGCCGCCCGGCACGTCCCAGCGCGTCATCGTGCCGGGCGAGGGCGCGAAGGTGCCGGGGTCCTCGGCATTGATGCGGAATTCGACGGCGTGACCGACACGCGCGATGTCGCTCTGCGCTATCCCCAGCGGCTCGCCTTGCGCGATGCGGATCTGCGCCTTGACGATATCGATCCCCGTCGTCATCTCGGTGACCGGATGCTCCACCTGGACGCGCGTGTTCATCTCGATGAAGAAGAATTGCTCGTCCTCGTAGAGGAATTCGAAGGTGCCGGCACCGCGATAGCCGATCCGCCGGCAGGCTTCGACGCAGCTGGCGCCCACTTGCTCGATCAGCACGCGGTCGATGCCGGGCGCCGGGGCTTCTTCGACCACCTTCTGGTTCCTGCGCTGAAGCGAGCAGTCGCGGTCGCCGAGCCAGAGATGATTGTCGTGCTGGTCGCACAGCACCTGAATCTCGATATGACGGGGCGTTTCCAGGAATTTCTCGATGTAGACCGCAGCGTTCCTGAAAGCCTTGCTGGCTTCCGCGCGGGTCAACGCCAACGCCTCGTCCAGCGCGCCTTCGCTGCGCACGATCCGCATGCCACGCCCGCCGCCGCCACCGGCGGCCTTGACGATGACAGGATATCCGATGTCCCGGGCGATCGCGCGCACTTCCGCGGAATTATCCGGCAACGCGCTGTCCGGGCCGGGCACGCAAGGCACGCCCGCCAGTCGCATCGCGCGCTTGGCCGCGACCTTGTCGCCCATGGTTCGGATACAATCCGCCGGAGGGCCGATGAAGGTGAGGCCGGCGCGCGCGACCCGATCGGCGAACTCCGCACTCTCAGAGAGGAATCCGTAACCCGGGTGGATCGCCTGGGCGCCGCTGACTTCGGCTGCGAGCAGGATTGCCGCAGCGTTGAGGTAGGTGCTGCTCGCCGGCGCCGGCCCGATGCAGAGGGCCTCATCGGCGAGTGCGACATAGCGCGCGTCGCGGTCCGCCTCCGAGTAAATGACGACCGCCTTGAGACCCATCGCCCGACAGGCGCGCTGGATGCGAAGCGCGATCTCGCCGCGATTGGCAATCAGGACCTTGTCGAACATCAGGACGAATCCGCAGGACCGATCCGGAACAGGGCTTGCCCTGCTTCGATCTCGTCACCGTTCTCAGCGAGAATCGCAAGCACGACACCGGGTGCCTCGGCGGCGATGTCGATGAAGGTCTTCATCGCTTCGATGATGCAGATCTTCTGCCCGGCCTCGATCCGCGCGCCGACCTCGATCAGCGGCGGCTCGTCCGGCGCAGCAGCCCGGTAGAAGACGCCGTGCATCGGTGCTGGCACGACGATGTCGGCAGTAACCTCGGGAGCAGGGCTTTCCCGGTGATCGAGAGTGGGGGTCTCGATATTGCCCCCGTTTGCAGGCTGCGCCGGGACCGCAGGGGCTCCTGCAGAGGCGCGCTTGAGGATGCGAATGCGGGTGCTGTCCTGCGTGAGGTCCAGCTCCGCGATGGAGGAGCGCGTAACGAGATCGATGAGTTGTTCGATTTTGGAGAGGTCCACAGTCACGCTCCGCGTTGACGGCCTGTCGAGTTCGGGGCGTTCATGCGTCACTCGGCCGGCGGCCGGCCCTTCTGTGCAAAATTGAGGCCGCCGACGACCTGCTGGGTCGGCAGGACTTCCATGAACGCGACATTCATGCGCGCTGGCGATCCAACTGCGAATGCGATCGAATTGGCGATGTCCTCGGGCTGGAGTGCATCATAATCGTCGAAGAAGCGACGCTTGGCTTCGGCCAGATCACCGAGCAGCCGGCCGAAAACCTCGGTCTCGACCCGGGCCGGCGATATTTCGGTGACGCGAACCCTGGTCCCATAGAGATCGACGCGCAGTTGCTGCGACAGCGAATGAATGCCCGCTTTGGTGGCGTGATACACGGTGTTTCCGCCGCCAAACGCGTAATGGCCAGCGATGGAGGAGATGTTGACGACGTGGCCTCGATCACGGTGCGCCATGCCTGGCACGATCAGTCGCGTCAGATGCAGGACTGCGCGCAGATTGACGTCGATGAGCGCGTCCACGTCTTCAGGTGTCGTGTCCAGGATATTGCCGCGCCGGGACTGGCCGGCGTTGTTGACCAAGACGTCGAACTCGGCCGACTTCACCAGTGTCGCAAGCGCATCGAGGTCGCTGATGTCGATGGCGCACGGGCGGCATCCGGTCTCCGCGGACAGGGCGGTCAGGCGTGTGGCGTCGCGGGCCACGGCGTAGACTTCGAGCCCTTCCGCGCGCAGGCGGCGAACCGTCGCGGCCCCTATTCCGGAGGATGCGCCCGTCACCAGGGCCGTCCGATAGTCCGAAAATCCCATCCGCGATGGCTCCTCTGCTACCGTCCAACCCGCTGGTGGCTTCGGCTGCAACGCGAGCGGCGGACGAGTTCAGCACTAGCTATAGGCCCCTCAAGTTCCCAGTGGTAAGAACAATTCGTTCTGATCCCATAGCTTCAGCCTATTGCTGCTGCATTGCTCCCTGTCTGGATATCCGGAGACGCCGTATTGGATACGAAACGCTTGGAGGCCTTCATCAAGGTCGTGGATCTCGGCAGCATGACGAGCGCGGCGAAGGTCCTGAATGTCGCCCAGCCGGCCCTGAGCCAGCACATTGCGAGCCTGGAGGCGGAATTCAAGTGCAAGTTGCTCGACCGCAGCGCCCGCGGGGTCAAGCCCACGGAGGCCGGACGAATCCTCTATCGCTATGCCAAGTCGATCCAGCGGCAGATCGAAGAGGCCAGGCGCACCATTCTGGACAACAAGCCGGAGCTGACCGGCAACGTCACGATCGGTCTGGCGCCGCTCAGCTCGGCGGCTTTGCTGGCGACCCCGCTGCTGATGCAGGTACGCGAACGCTATCCCGGCATCGTGCCGCACATTTACGACAGCTCCGGGGTCATGCTCAGCGAGATGATGCTGAAGGGGAGCATGGATATGGCTGTCCTCTACGGCGATCGCCCGGTGACCGGTCTCGATTACAAGCCGTTGATGCGCGAGTACTTTTATCTTGTCGCGCGCCGCAGCATGTATCCGGAGCAGATGCCTCCGGAGGAAGTTTCGGCGGCGGAGGTGGCGCAATTCGACCTGCTTCTTCCGTATCGGGAATCTTTCCTGCGACAGACGGTCGAGCGGGTCTGCGCCGAGGTGGGACTTCGCCCGCGCATCGTTGCCGAGATCCATTCCCAATCGACTCTCTCTTCGGCGATTGCAGCCGGAGTGGGGGCGGCAGTGCTGCCCATGTCGATCGCAAAGGAGTTGCCGAACCTCGACGAGCTCTGCATTCGGCGCATCGATGCGCCGTCGGCCTCGCAGCAGATGTCACTATGCATTTCCGATAATGCTGCGTTGTCCGACGCGGCATTCGCTGTCTACAAGATCTTGCTCGAGATCATCGCCAAGACGTGGGGGCCGTTTGATCTCCACCTCGGCTCGGCTGCCATCGTCACGGACGGCCCAACGTCGTCTCTGGATCGTCCGAAGGACGAGCCATAACGAAACACGATGCGGCAATCCTAAAATCTGAATTTGCCGCTCCAGGTCGGTTGGTTATGGAGGTGTAACAGAGATCGCGACCGCCGCAAGGAGATATAATGGTGCATGTGATCAGGACATTCGATCGGCCCGCCGCCGAGCTTGTCGAGCGCATCAAGAAGTTTCCGCCGTCCACCCTTCACGAAGCGCAGGGGCGATCCGGCGCGCTGACTTCCCGCATCAAGCCGATCTATTCCGGGATGCGCGCCTGCGGACCGGCGCTGACGGTGAGCTGCCATCCAGCCGACAACATGATGCTAATCACGGCGATTTCGCTGGCCAAGCCGGGCGACGTGCTCGTGGTGAGCGCGGGCGATCATCCTGAGCAGGGCGGCTTCGGCGAGGTGCTGGCGACGGCCTGCGTCGCCAAGGGTATTGTCGGCCTGGTCACGGATGCCGGCGTTCGCGACGGACCGGCGGTGCGCGACACCGGCTTCAACGTCTTCTCCTACGGCCTCTGCATGAAAGGCACCGTCAAGGAGACCCTCGGCTACATCAATCAGCCGATCGTCATCGGCGGGATTGCCGTCCGTCCCGGCGATATCGTGAGTGCCGATGATGACGGCGTCGTGATCGTGCCCAAGGAGAACATTGCGGACGTTTGCGTCAAGTCGGCGGCGCGCGAGGACAAGGAAGCCGGCGTGATGAAGGCGCTCAAGGCCGGCGGAGATATTCTCGAGCTGTCCGGCATCGGCAAGGTGCTGGAGGCCAAGGGCTGCACCTTTGCCTGAGCGACTACGCGCCGCAAGCGAGCAATAACAGGAAAACCAGTGTCAGCCATTCTGGGCTCGGGCGAGCACCGCTACCGCGTCGTCGACAATTTCGCGAAACTGCCTGACGGCTGGCAGCTCACCGACGTCGCCTCGGTCGCGGTCGACAGCAAGGATCGCATCTACGTCTTCAACCGCGGCGCCCATCCGATGGTGGTGCTCGACCGCGATGGCAATTTCCTTCGGAGCTGGGGCGAGGGGCTGTTCTCCCGCGCGCACGGCCTGCATATTGATGCCGGCGACAATCTCTACTGCACCGATGACGGCGACCACACCGTGCGCAAATGCAGCACCGACGGCAAGGTGCTGCTGACGATCGGCGTCCCCGAAAAGCCCTCGGCATTCATGAGCGGCGATCCCTTCCATCGCTGCACCCACACGGCGCTGTCGCCGAAGGGCGGGATCTACGTCTCCGACGGCTATGGCAATGCGCGCGTGCACAAATACACGCCGGACGGCAAGCTGATGAAGAGCTGGGGTGAGCCCGGCACCGACCCCGGCCAGTTCAACATCGTGCATAATATCGTCACCGACGCCGACGGCTGGGTCTACGTCGCCGACCGCGAGAACCACCGCGTGCAGGTGTTCGACGGTGACGGCAAGTACGAGACGCAGTGGAATAACTTGCACCGGCCCTGCGCGCTGTGCTGTTGCGGCGGCGGCAAGAGCCCGACCTTCGTGATCGGCGAGCTCGGTCCCGCCATGGCCGTCAACCACAAGGTGCCCAATCTCGGCCCGCGGCTGTCGATCGTGGACGCCAAGGGCAAGCGCATCGCGCGGCTCGGCGGCGAGGATGGCCCCGGTCTTGCGAGCGGCAAATTCCTCGCGCCGCATGGCATCGCACTGGACTCGAGGGGCGACATGTATGTCGGCGAGGTCGGCGTCACCGACTGGAAGACCAATTTTCCGGACGAGGACATGCCGGCCGTGGTCCGCACCTCGCGTTGCCTGCAGAAACTGGAGCGCGTGGCGGACGTTCCCCGCTAGAGGCGAATCTCGACGGCCGGCCGGCTGCCTCCCTCGCCAGCGCTGCGTCCGGTTGCCATATCGTCCCGTGCTGTGGATATATTGGCGCATCGTCATAACCGGGGCTAGGGGTGTGTCGCCGCGCCTGAATTTTCGTCAGATCGAGGCTTTCCGCGCGGTCATGCTCACCGGCACGACGATCGCGGCTGCCAATATGCTCAACACGACGCAGCCCTCGATCAGTCGCTCGCTTGCACAGATTCAGTCGTCGGCGAAACTCAAGCTATTCGAACTCGATCGTGGCCGACTGCGTCCGACGCCAGAAGCCGTCATGCTATTCGAGGCCGTGCAGCGGAATTTTCTCGGCCTGGAGGCCATCGAAGAGACGGTGGCGTCTCTGCGCCGCTCGGGCATCGGCCGGCTGCGCGTGGCCTGTACGCCGGCGCTCGGCATGAGCGTCATGCCCGCCGTCATGGCGAGTTGCGGCGCATCGGCCTTGCCGAAACCACCTTTGCAGACGCCACCTGCGGCACCATCCGTCTCAAGCTCCTGAAGATCGGCGCACTGGTGCGCATCAGCGTCCGCCGCATCAGGATCGCCATGGCCTCGGCCTGCCCAGCCGCCCAGCCGTGGGGACACGCGGCTCGTCGCCTGGCCGAAGCCGCCAAGGCTCGCGCCTCGCCGGCCTGACACGCGAAGCTGCGACGCGCCCAATCGGCGGCATCCACCAATGGCCCACCGGAGACACTCAAAACCAAATCCCCAGCCGCGCCTTCAGCGCCACGGCTCCTCGTCGCCTTCGCCAGATCCTCCTATCACCGTCCCAGAGCAATTGGTCGTGTGAGAAATACGGGCTAGGCTCCAAGGCATCGCAGATTGTCGCCGAAGGCTCATATGAGCTTGCCGACCCGACCATCGACTCCCAGATCATCCAGCTCAAGGCCGAGGAGACTCTCATTCGCCAGGCGACGTCGCTTCATGGCGAGCGCATGCCCCTGATGCTTCCTGGTGTGTCGATCAGCACGGAACTGGGGGACTACACCGCGTTCAAGGTTCTGCGGATAACCGTGCCGAAGGCCAGCCGCATTTGTCCATCTCGCCAAGGCGCGGACGAGCACCGGCGCAGTTCTGACGTGCTCCGCGACCGCTCTTCAAGTTGGCGAATTGCGTTGTATGCTCGCACGTAGCGTATTAGCGCACTCCACCATTTCATGCCGCCCCTTTTCGGTGAAATTCGTGGGCGCAGGCGGTTCGCGTGAAGCTGAAGATGCACCACGAGCCGCGGCTCGAAGGTTCAGCCTGATCGATGGATCGCACCGCATCAATTTCCGTTTTCATGCAATTAATTCTGCTTCAATTTGTTCTTAGAACTTTAGGAAAATAACGCGTGTGTTGCAGTTGTATGCGTGGAATAAGAAACGCAAGCCTTCGGACGAAGTTGCAGTCGGACAGCTGTCCTCATTGATGTGAACTGCTTCATACGCACGCTCGTCGTTTGTTCGTACAAGGTCGAGTAATGGATGCGAGATCCAATTTACGGAGGCCACGCAATGCCGGGCTTTTTTTCTGGCTACGAGATCGTTGCCGAGACCAAGAACTTCCTCGTCACCTGCGAAGACGATTCAGGCGCTCGGCAGCGTGCTCAAAGCATCGGAGCAACCTGCGAAGCGGACCTGTTTAGGCTCAATCAGCTTTTCAGTACGAACTTCGCAGCGGGAATGAGCTCGCCGCATTCCATTTGGGTCATAGTCTTGAAAGATGACCCGTCAGCGGGTGCCAATGGCTGGAACTATGGCTACGAGACGGAAGAGAGCAGTCAAATCTGGATACGGCGAGCATTCACGCCCCCTCCGCCTCCACCTCCATCGCTCTTCCCTCCAGATCCGCCACCCCTCAGTGGTCCAGATCTGAATGCCGCGGTCATTGAATTCCCGAGGTTCGTCTTCGTGGCGGAGCTGGCCGAAATCCTGATGGGGTTTACGGGCTATGGTTGGGACGCGGGCGCATCGCCGGGAGAAGGTCTGTCGAACTTGCTGGGCGCGCTCCTGCATCCGCGAGGCTACTATGATGCCGGTCAGGGGCCCGGAATCAATCAGTGGCTGAACGGTGGGAGCGGTAACCCGCCGCGCTTCGACTTCGTATCCACAATCAAGAATACCGACCAAGATATCTACTCCTACGGCTGTGCAATACTGTTCCTCAATTACCTTGTCTATCAGCGCGGGATTCCGTTGGAGAAGGTTATTCGCGCGGGAGGCAGCACTCTCGCGGAGACCTATTCGCGTGTAACTGGAGAGCCAGCCAGTGCTGCTTATTCGGCATGCAACGCGCTTCTTGCAGCGCATATTCGCAACTCCACAACGAACAGCATGCGACGGGATAACATCTTCCCGCTGCTTGATGCGGCGCATCGCAGCGTTCAGACCACGCAAGGTGACCCCATCGACAAAGGCCACTTCGACGAACCCAACTCGACTTCCTTCGTGGTGAAGCCCGGACTGATGTGCTCGCCGTCTGCTTACGATTTCTTCAAGCACGAGCAAATGGTAGAGCAGCCCATCTTCGCTGTAGCGCGAGGGATGGCGAACGCGAGATTCAATTGGAGCATTAATGATTTGCCAGCACCAGTGCACGGGAGCTGGACACAGCTTACGGTCAATAGTCCACTCACGATCAAGAATCCGGATGGCACGGTGACTACTGTCGCCAACACGACGACTTTACTCTATGGCATCCTCGATGCCTGGAATGCGAGCGTGCTCTATCTGAAGACATTGAATAGGAACGGAAACACCGATCTGACCGTAAAGGTCCTTGCACGAGAGGCGGTAGAACTCGATGGCGATGTTTCCGCTGACGAGTCTGTAGGCCTAACTACGGTGACTTGGACAGCCGGGGAGGAGCTCAAGAAGGCACGCAAGAGGTGTAACCCGTTCTATGCGGAGGTAAACGATTCTGTGTGGCATTTGACCGAGAAGCTTAGCGACCTGAAGAACAGGCCGGATCCACCGTATGAGCGAGCTGTCCGAGAGATCGTCAACGAGGTGGAACGGCTCCAGAAGGCGGTTGATCGCTACTCCCAGGCTGGCGGACAGACGCGGTCGGAGACATGGCACCAGCTCGGCAACCGAGGAGAGCTGCGGTCGATTGACCCGGCACCTTCGCTCTTGAGTTCCCCGCGTATGCGACTGCCGTCAGTGACGCACGGACAAGATCGCGATCGTTCCGAGAGTGACTAAGTACTCACCTGCGGATAGTGCGTGGTAGAACCAATCAACGCCGGGGTCATTGCCCGTATCGAAAAAGATTCGTTTCCGGCGATCTCGACGAGCGCAGAGAAACCCCAGTCCTTAGACATCGAACCTTAGACATCGAAGGATCAGTTCCGAAAGCATCGTGCAGGATAGTGATCTGACTTCGGAGCCGGATGCAGCAGCTCTGGCAGGGGCCGTTATCGAAATGAGGATCGAATGTTCTGCTGCGATAATGGACGTCGCTCGAAGCTTCATGAGATTACTCCTTGCGAATAGATGCTATTTTTCGAGAGAACAGCCGGTATCCGGATTGATCATCGGAATTTCTGCCTAGCGGGAACTATCGCACCCAAATGGGGGTCAAAGTTTGGCGCTTATTTACAGGCGAGTAGCTCGCGTGCTTTCAATCGGCAAGCAGCAGGCGTCTTGGAACGTAGTTGACCTTCTCCGCTTTTTCTCTGTGATCGCCGGAGGAATGCGGTGAAATCGAGTGGGCAGCTATCGCGTTGGCACTTGCCACCTCGACGTTGGCGGCCTCGGCCCAGCCCGTCAGATGGACCAGATACAACATCCCCGAGAGTGGCACCTCCGTTGACCTTCCGTCCTCGATATTTACCGAGGCAGCGGGCCGACCCGACGGTTACGGTCAACGCTTTCAAACCGCCGACGGACGCGCAGACCTTACTTTCCAGGCCGCTCCGAACGTCGAGAACGATTCCCCCGCTACCTTTCTGGCAAAGAAGCATCCGCCTCCACGCATTCAATACAAGCGAGTGACGCCACGGTTCTTTGCGGTCTCCAGCTACAAGGGCGACAAGGTTTGGTACAACCGCTGCAACTTCTCCGGAGGGCTGGTCCATTGCGTCCTGATCAACTATCCCGCCGACGAAGAGCGCGACTGGGACAGGATCGTCACTCGCATCAGCCTGTCGCTCAGCGGCAAATAGCTTCTCCACAGGCTCACGCTGACATCTTCGCACTCCCGCCGTTCAAAGCGCGCTCAGGTCGTCCGGGACTTCGCCGAACTTGCGAATGCGGTGGCGTCTCCGAACTCGCCGGTCGCAGGATCTCCACTGAACGCGACCGAGCCTAGGATGCCGGGCTTGCGAGACAGCACCTCGGCATGCATCACGGCGGCATTGGCCGAGAAGCACTCCGTCGCCTCGCCGGCGGCGATGCCATCGTCGGCGGCAACGAAGGGCAAGGCGACGTAGTAGGTGACTTCACTTCGGCCATGTCAGTCGTACCAATCCTTCCGATCGCGCGGGACGTCGAGCCGGCGGCGCGAGTAGCCGGCGGAAACCGAGGCCCGTAGCTCCACGATCTGTGCCTCCAGGAAGCCGTTAGCGACAAGCAGCGCTTTGACCGCTTCTCGCGCATCTCCGCCGCAGGCGGCGATGGCCTGGTCAGCGGCGGCCTCCACCTCGAAGGTGGCCGGTTTGGATGGCTTGGGTCGGGTCATCGGAGTATGTTCTCATTTTGTTCGCAAGAGTCAAGGCTGCGCGGCGTGTGCCATGGCGCCTCGCTGGGCGAGGACAGCGGCGGCAGTGTCGGAACTGGATGGCATGGTTCGTCTTGACTCCGAGTCCCCGTACCTGGAGCGTTGCGTACCCATGGCCCCCCGCGCGAACTGGAAAGGCTTCCTGCGCCTCTCGCTCGTCACCTGCCCGGTGGCGCTCTACCCGGCCACTTCCGAGAGCGAGAAGATCTCGTTCAACCAGCTGAACCGCCAGACTGGCCACCGCATCAAGTACCTCAAGGTCGACGCCGACACCGGCGAGGAGGTCCCGAACGAGGACATCGTCAAGGGCTACCAGCTGGAGAAGGACCAGTTCATCGAGGTCTCCAAGGAAGAGCTTGAGGAGATCGCGCTGGAGTCCACACGGACCATCGAGATCGACGAGTTCGTCGACAAGACCGACATCGATGCGCGCTACCTGATCCGCCCCTACTACATCCGCCCCGACGGTAAGGTCGGGCACGACGCCTTCGCGGTGATCCGCGAGACCATCCGCGAGATGGACAAGGTCGCGATCGGGCGGGTGGTGCTGACCAACCGCGAGCACATCATCGCGCTTGAGCCGATGGACAAGGGCCTGGTCGGCACGCTGCTGCGCTATCCCTATGAGGTGCGTAGCGAGCAGGAGTATTTCGACGAGATTCAGGACGTCAAAGTCACCAAGGATATGCTCGATCTCGCCCGGCACATCGTGAATCAGAAGGCCGGCCGGTTCGACCCCGAGAAGTTCGAGGACCACTACGAAACCGCGCTGATCGACCTCATCAACCAGAAGCGCGCCGGCAAGCCGATCACCCCGAAGGAGCGTCCGCGCGGCGAGAACGTCGTCGATTTAATGGACGCGTTGCGCAAGAGCGTCGGCGGCGCAGCCGCGGAGAGCAAGGCAGCGAAAAAGCCGGCCAAGAAAGCGAAGAAGGTGGCGGCCGGCCAGAAGGAAATGCTAATGCCGATTGCGGGCAAGAAGGCGTCCGCCAAGGAGCCGCCAGCGAAGAAGCCGGCGGCTAGTCGACCGCGGAAGTCGGCGTGAGGGGCAGACTAGCGCCCCGGTTGGCTTCCGGTTAACTCCATTTCCGGTCCCCGATTGATCGGTCGGCGCCTACGGCGCAAGCCCTTCGGCGGACGTTTTGTGCAAGCGGAGCGGCGTCCAGGTCGAATACTGCGCGGAGCCCTTCAAGAACGATGGTACCTTCGTTTCAGGAATCGCCAAAAACCTGAAGCGCGGCATGGCCGCTGAGTGGAGTCGAGAGCTCTCGGTTAAGGTGCACGCGGGATACTGCCGGGTGGCGAGCCTCGGATACCGGGTCGGCGCTCCTGTCGGCTACGGCCTTCGACGGTTGATGGTCGATGAAAGCGAACATCCGAAGGGCCAGCTTGAGAAGCGGCAGTACAAAGCTCTGCAGTCGGATCGCGTTCGGCTACAGCATGGTTCTGCCGAAGAGGCGGACGTCATCCGATGCATATTCGATCAGTTCGTCAACGGCCGGAAATCGTACAGCGATATCAGGCGCCAACTGAATGACGCGTGCATCGCCAATCACAACGGTCGGCCTTGGACCGACGGCATGATACCGACCATTCTCGCCAACGAAAATTATATCGGCAAGACTCTCTACAATCGCACCTCGCGACGCTTGGGGCAGAAGCTCGTCAAGAATCCGGATCACGCGTGGGTCCGCGGCGCTGCGGCAATCGAGTCGATCGTCGATCCTGGATATCTTTGTTCGTGCCCAGAAGCTGCTGGCCGAGCGGCGCGTGGAGATTCCCGAAGATGAAATGTTGTTGCGACTGCGTCTTACGCTTCGCCGACGAGGGAAACTCAACTCTCGCATCATCAACACGACGCTTGGACTCAATCACGTCTCGTCGTACGTCAAGCATTTCGGGTCGCTGCGGAAGGCCTATGCGCTGATCGGATACGTGGCGTCGCGCGACTGCGACTGGCTCGACACCAAGGAGCTTTGGGCCCCCGAGCAAGCGAGGCACGCCATCGAACTTGCGGAGATTCTGAGGGCCGACCTTGGTCTTCAGGTGGAGCTTGTTCAGGACGGTATAGGCCTCGATGTCGGGGGCGCGCGCCGGGTTTCGTTTCTCGTCGCGCGACGACTGGCGCATCGTGGAGAGGACCACGCGCCGCAGCGGAAAGCCTACAGAAGGCAAATCTCATCAGGACTGCTCGCCGTGATGCGGTTGGATGCGGCGAACAAGGCAATCGAGGACTATGTGCTCTTGCCATTCCCGCTGAAGGCAGGACGCTATGTCTGGCTCTCATCCGATTCCCTCAGCCGATATTGCGGGGCGCTTTACGCCGGAAAAGGAGCGTTGTTCAGAGCGATCAAGGCGAACTTGGCGAGATCCAACCATGCCGCCCCAACCAGGTCAGTGCCGCTGAACAAGCAAATGAAGCAAGGCCGGCCCAAAGCCAAGGGCTCCGGCGGGCGGCGCCGACAGTGCGGAGATACAGAATCGCTCCAATGAACGTACCGTAGTTCCTCCGGAAGTGGCATTCAGCTTCGCGATCTTCGAAAGTTCCGAGGAAGCGTCGAGGTCATTTGCCACCGGACTGGCTCCTTCGTTTGCCAGGACCAGCACCTTATGAACCACTGTTTTGCCCGACGGAGCAAACATAATTCGCGTTATCAGAATATTGTTCTGGACACGCCCTCTAACTGGCTTGTTGGAAGGAAGCGATCTCCGACGGTTCGCAGCCAGCACCGGCCTCAGAGGAAACAGGTTCGTCGGCGTGCAACGCCGGGGGCGAGTAGTCCAGCGCCATTCTCCGCGTGACCGGTTTGGGCATCGGCATCGTCACGCTCGCCGACAAGCAAACCTACACGGCTGAATCGGTGGACGCCGATCCCACGGACGTGGCGCTGTTCGGCACCTGAGGGGGATGATCCGCGCTCACGGGGAATCCTCACCCCGCGCTTCATGACTCCGTGCGTCGGCGTAATCGCCCTCGGGAAGCCAGCGGCCGCGGGCGGGTCGAAGGGCTAATTCTTACTCCGCGAAGATATCGCGTATTTGCCGGCTGATCGCCTTGTAGACCTCGAGCGCGGCTTCACAAAGATCAGGTCCGGACACTGCCTTTTGGCGGTGACGGACGCCATCGCCGAGCGGACTCCGAACTTGCGAGCCTCGTAGCTCGCCGCAGCGACAACGCCGCGCCCCGCCGAGCCGCCGACCGCGACCGGCTTGCCCCGCAGGTCCGGATCGTCCCGCTGCTCGACCGACGGGTAGAAGGCGTCGATGTCGATGATCTTGCGGTGGGAAAGGCCGGCGTCGGGTCGGCCTTCGGCCAGTGCATCCGTCTCTGCGGTTCCGTCCTTCGCTCCGGCTTGACAAATAAAGCTGTCAGAACAAAAAAGGAACGATAAAACCGTATTTGGCTGGTCGTTGAGAACAGATTCGTTGGCCGGAATCGATGGAAACCCGTCGCGTCAAATGAAGCCTACCACCTTGCCGGTCTACTACTATCTCGACCATTTCGTCGAAATGCTCCACTTCGTGGAGAAAACGTATGGCGAGATCCTCACCGACGAGCACCGCTCGTTTACCGCGCGCTTTCGCGGCCTGTCGAAGGACGCGCAGTGTCTGCTCATCCGAATGGTCAACCGGCGGGGAGCGATCTTCAATCGCGCGCTCTTTAAGTACCCCGAGATCACCAGCCTCGATGCTGCGGCTCGTGACCTGATCGACTGTGGCCAGGCGCGCGGCCTGCGAGCCGAGGACTACTCCGCCTTCCTCCTTTGCCTGCCGAAGACCGCACTTCTCGACGGCGCCCGTGCGGCGGGGTTCGGCCGTGACATCCGTACCTCGTGGTCGAAGCCCGTGCTTGCCGACTTCTTCGTCGCCGCGATTCCGTTCGATCTTGCAGCAAGGCATTGCGGCGCCCGCGGCTTCATCGCGCTCGACAACACGCGATCGATCGAGTTCCTGCTGTACCTCTATTTCGGGAAGACGGCCGACGATCTCAAGAACTTTGCTCTGCGCGATCTCGGTGTACTGCGCACGAACAGGGAGACGTCGTTCAGCGCCCGCTTCGCCGACGCCGACGAAGCGCACGCGTGCTTTCACTACAGCAAGGTGCTGGACCGCATCGAGGTTCGCTCTGCCGACATCTTCCAAGCGGCGGCTGCGGCGATCCTAACCGGGCCCCCGCGCACGACCGAATACGCCGCCGACCTTGCTGCCCGTGCCGCGTGCCAAACCGGACAGTTCTTCGAAAAACAGGGCGACAAGGATCTGGCAGAACGGCTCTATCGTTTCGGCGCCTCGGCCGATTGTCGCGAACGCCTCGTCCGTTTGCTGTACGCAAAGAGCGACAAGGACGCGGCCGAGAATCTGCTGCGGGACATGATCGACGACCCCGAAAGCGACGACGAGCACCTCTTCGCGACGGATTTCTACGCGCGCAAGTTCGATGGACGGCGGACTGGTCTGTGCACCGAGTTGCTGCGGTCGGGTCGGACAATCATTGTCGATGACACGCATCGCGGGAATCCCGAGGCGGGCGTCGCCGGCGTGCTGCGACGCCAGGGCGGACAGGTCTACTTTGCGGAGAATACGCTTTGGCACACGCTGTTCGGGCTGTTGTTCTGGGATGAACTTTTTGAGTCAGGCCAGCTTCACAGCGGCTTCGACCGGATCCCGCATTGCCTTCGCGACCGGACGTTCTATCGCCGGTTCGCCTCGCAGATCGACGGCAGGCTCGCGGAGGTCAGATCCGGCAATGCGCTTCCGATCATCTTGCGCACTGTCGCCGCCAAATGGGGCCGGCCCAACGGAATCTTCGCCTGGGACCACGTTCAGATGGGCGCGTTGCGTGCCTTGCTCGAAGGCGCCGGCGCGGATGGCCTGGCAGAGATTCTTCGGGCGATGTGCGAAGACTTCCGCGGCATGCGGGACGGCTTCCCCGACCTGATGCACGTCCGCGACGGCAAGGTGTCCTTCCTCGAGGTCAAGGCGGAAGGCGACGCCTTACGACGCAACCAGTTAACCCGCCTGCGTCAACTCGCGAATGCAGGTATTTCGGCTGAGATCGGCCGCGTGGATTATCGGTTCGACCCGGAGCAGGATTACGTGGTCGTCGACATCGAGACCACGGGAGCTTGGTCGTCCGGTGATCGCATCACCGAAATCGGCGCGGTCAAGGTCCGCAACCATCAGGTTGTTGATGAGTGGCACTCGCTTGTCAATCCGCAGCGGCCGATCTCCTCGAAGATCGTCGAACTGACCGGCATCACCAACCAGATGGTTCGGGACGCGCCCGTGTTCCACGAAATCGCCGACAGTTTCATGGCGTTCATGGGCGACAGTATCTTCGTCGCCCACAACGTAAACTTCGACTACGGCTTCCTTTCATTCGAGTACGAACGGCTTGAACGGCGCTTCCGCTTTCCGAAGCTGTGCACTTGCGTGGGAATGCGACGTCGATATCCGGGGCACAAATCATACGGACTCGAAAAGCTGTGTGCGATCTACGACATCGAGCTCGAAGAACCACCATCGTGCGCTGTGCGACGCTCGGGCAGCGGCCCGGCTGTTGACTCTCATCAACAAAAAGCGCGACGACGCCGTCTCGGCGGAGGCGGAGCACGCCGCTTAGTCGCATTCCGGGCAGGTATCACCTATGCCTTCCAACACTTCTGCAAGCGCGTTGAGGGCTGACTGCGGCGAAATATCGGGCGGCGGATCGCGCTTGGCGATATCGAAGGCCCGTTCGCGCGCGTGCGGATCGGCGCGGTCCTTCGCCCAGCCGTGCTCCTCGCATTCGTGGATGGCGCCGGCCTCCTGCAGCACGTGGATGGCCCAGCCGCGCAGTGTACGGATCGCCGGTCGCCTTTCCTCAATCATCAGCATCGAAATACTCCTGCCATGACGAATCCTTGAGGCCGCCGGCTCGTTCCTGGCGGTTAGCATGGGGCAGGGATTCGCAATCGGCAGAGCTTCCGATTGTCCACCTGTTCCGTGAGCCTGTGCAGAACCCTAAGAGGTCGGCGCCGGGTCTTCCTTGACGCCACGGGCCACGATTCGGAGCGTCCCGTCCGGCAGGGGCCGCTGCAGCTGGAGGGCTTCGTCCGCGAGCGCGCTCATCCAGGTCTCGACTTCCTCGGTCGTCGTCAGGATCACCGGCATCGCCTTCGGATGGATGGCGCCAACCTCGGCATTCGGCTCCGTCGTGAGGAACGCGTAGAGGTCGTTCGTGGTCTCGCCTTCCTTGACCTTCCGGACCGACGTCCAATTGGTCCAGATGCCGGCGAAGCACGCGAGCGGGCGGCTCTCGTCGAGGCCGAACCAGATGTCGCCACCCTCGGCCTTGTTGAACTCGCTGAAACTGTTGAACAGCCCCACGCACCGGCGATCTGGACCCAACCACCTCGTCCAGTGCTTCGACTTCCCGTTGCGGATGTTGGTGGTCCACGAGTCCGGCTCCATCCGGAGCAGTTGCTTGAAGTCGACGGGGTTGTCCCTGGCTTCGAGTTTCGCGGCGCGCTTCTTTGTGGCCTCCAACAGCGCTTGCTGCGACGACGGCATAGCTCGCGGCCATTGGCGCCGGTCCGGACGATCGGCGCCTTGTAGTCCGGAAAGACGCCCGGCATCGGCGCGAGGTTGCCGACGTACCGGTTGACGACGCGGAACAGCGCGCTGATAGCGGCTTGGTTGGTGGTGATCGAGTAGAGATTATGCCGATGTCGGCATAATAGAGAGCGTTTTTAGATTGGCGGCGCGTGGTTCGGTACCCATCACGAGCACTCGCGAGGGGCGCCGGTAATCTAAAAACGTGTTGGACGAAGCCGCGGGCACGCCGCTGCAGCTATGGGTGTTGAATCACTGCGCCGTTATTTGTGGACGCCGTGATCTGGACTGGAGACAAGTCCAAAGTGGACATTATCACGAAAGTACTGGGTGGAAGCGACATCTGGGAAGCGAAGTAGCCGACAAATGCGAAGCGCCGGAGGTTTGACGTCGGAAGAACGACAACAGGGCATCTATCGGCTGCCACGGCGGCCGGAAGAATCCCGAAAATGGAAGGTGGCGGTTCTTGGTTGATCGAGGTCTCGCATCAAGAAGTGTCCGGTGAACGAGTTGAACGAACCTGGCTGCGAGACCTCGACGCACACCATGTGGCCTTTTTGAAGGAAGGGGCGCATCAGTTCAATATACCTGGACGCTGACGCATCCTTGATGCCACGTTCAAGTATCAAGTAACCTCGGTATCGCGCCAGGGCCGCTTCAAGCACTCCGCTGGCCGGAGGCAACAAAGCCGCAGGTGCGATCCCAAGACCGCGCAGGTAACCGAGGATCGGCTGCATCGCTCTGATAGAGCGAAGAAAACTGTAACCCGCTTCATGACGGCTGCGCTGAAACCGCTCTATTTCGTTTGCGCATAGTTCCCCTACATCGAGCCCCTCGCTCACAAGCCAATTGCTCAGGTGGTTTAGCAGCAATAAATGAAAGCGGGCCTGCTGTGGGCTATAGCCTTGTCGTGTCATGTGGTCGGCAAACCCAGTCGCGAATGCCGAAAGCGGGCCCGAAACCCTAACTCGTGACAGATCAATCAACATCAAAGCCTTCCTGTGGCGACACTTTAAAGCGACTCGGCTAAGTGCTTGAGTTTGCTGATTCCTGCATTTTGCAAACGACTCGATCAGCGGTGCTTTCGTTTTGAAAACGACTCGATCCTGCAAGTCGTTCGAGACGCTGCGGAATTCGCCCCGTTTTTTGTGTCGGCGGGCGCTCGGTCCGGCAGCTTCGGCTCAGTCGCTGATAGTCCTGGTTCAGGACGAAGTTGAAAGCCGTATTCGCATGATGTTGCCGGCGATCGCTCGATCGAATTCGCTCCGGCTCGCCAGGGTCAACCGAAGGCGCGTCAGGGCTACTCGTAGATGCTGGCCGCATGCAGCAGTCGAGCAAGGACGGCGTAAGGCATGCTTTCCCGCTCATGCCCGTCCAGGAGGCGGCTTTGGCCAAGGGGGCTCGGCCCTTGATGGTCTCGCAGCACAGCTGCGAAAGCTTCGAGATATTGGTCCAGCGTAACCTGCTCCCATTCCTCCGGATGCGCCAGCAAGTGCTCGCGGAGACTCTCCACATAAGCGGAGAGCTCGGACGCATTCGAGGGAGCGGCATCGATAAGCCGGTGACTCATGTCAGCACCCATCTCTTCTGCGTACCCTGACCGATTGGCCAACTAACTAACTCTCTACTCTCCGAGACCGAGACCGCCGGCGAATACGCCGTCATCTGGTCCCGCTGACCGGCCAAAGACGCCCCCCTCCACCGAGCGGGGCGTCTCCCCTGCAATCCCTGTCAGCTTGCGGGATTGCTCGCCGTGACGATCCACGTCGCGCTGTCGATCATCACCGACCGCTCGCCGGGGCGGCCCGCGAAGGCGGCACGAACCGCGGCCGAGGCGCGGGCGCGGATGTCGTCGGGCTGATCAGCGAGCGCGCGCGACAGCGGGCCGACCTCGAACGTCATCTTCACCGCGTCGTCGATCGCCGCGTCCCGCGTCGCGCCCTCGCCAAACGGGACGGAAGCATCGAAGGGCGCGATAGCGATATTGGTGAACCCGGCCGCCGTCAGGATCCGACCCACCCGCCCCCGGTCGCCGAACGAGAATGGACCGGGCGCTTCGGGATCGGGCGGCGCCGTCGGCGGGACGATACCTTTGATCGCGCCCATCGGCAGGCGCATCCAATCGTTCTCGGTCGCGCCGCGCCAGCAGACGAATGCGACCCGGCCGCCCGGTTGGAGCGCGCGGCGCATATGCGCGAACGCCCCTGTCGGATCGTCGAAGAACATCACTCCGAAACGCGAGAACAGGATGTCGAACGCGCCCTCGGGCAGCTCGGCGCTGCTGGCGTCGGCTACCCGGAACAGGGCCGGCGTATCCTGTGGCGCAAGCGCGCGCGCTCGGCCGATCAGCGGTTCGGATATGTCCACGCCCAGCACTTGGCCCCCAGCGCCGACGCGGGCGGCCAGAGCCAGACTCGACGCGCCCGCGCCGCAGCCGACGTCCAGCACGCGCTCGCCCGTCGCGGGCGCGGCGGCTTCGATCGCGGCCTGGCCGAACACCGCCAGCCTGGCGTCGAGCCGGGCCTGGTGGGCGACCCAGCGCTCCCCGCTTCGGCCATTCCAGTCGGCGACCTGATCGGCATTGTGCTGTGCCATGACATATCCTTGTTCTGGCCCGGTCACTGGGCGCAGTGGCGACCGCCGGGGACTTCCGAGACGATGCAGTTCATCCGGCCTATAAGCGAAAGATTACGGCTTGCGCGCGTCTGCCTTCTGAAAGTCGTCCTGATGCGCGCGCACGAAGTCCTCGATCGACATCGGCGACACACCGGTCAGCAGGTTCACATCGTCCGAGGATCGGTCGTATCGGCCGTCCCGGTGCAGCAGTGCCATCGACTCCAAGTGCGCGACCACGTGTGCGGATGCGCCAATGGATCGCAGGCTCTCCAGCCACGGTTCCAACGGAATGTTCATGTAGGTGATTGGACGCCCCAAGACTCTTGTGAAATCTTCGGCGACCTCGCGAAGAGTCTCCGCACGGGGACCGGTCAGCTCGTAAACCTTTCCAAGGTGAGACTCGGGATTCGCCAACACCTCTGTCACGCACCGCGCAACATCGTGGGCGGCGATCGGCGACGTCTTTCCCTCTCCGAAGGGCAATATCAGCGCGTCCTGAGCGGTGACCGTCGGAACGGCAAATCGCCAGAAGAACGCGTCCATGAAGGCGGTGGGACGCATCGTGACCACCGGCAAGCCGCTCCACCGCAAGACCTGCTCGGCCAGCCAGTGCTGCTTGTGCTGCGGGCTGCGCGCGGTCTCGCGGATGCTCATCTCCGAGACCGTCATCTGCGACATGTTGACGAATGCTTCGACGCCATGGTGCCGGGCAACCACCGCCACGTTTGTCGTAGCCTCGAGATACTTCTCGTTGACCGACATGCTGAAGTACAGGCGCTTGCAGCGATCCACGGCGCGGTGCACCGCGTCCAGGTCGAGCAGATCTCCGACGATCACCTCGGCACCAAGTGCCCTCAGCGATTCCGCCCGGCCGTCATCCTGGCGGACCATGGCGCGCACCTTCAGCCCGCGCTCCAGCAGAGACTTCGTCACGCTCGGTCCGATCGCTCCAACTTGGCCAGCGGCACCGGTGACAAGGATGGGATGGGAGTGTTTCATGTCAAGGTTTCTCCGCGAGACCAATACCGGCGCTCCCGCCGGTGACGAGAATGGTGTGACCGAACAACTTCACTGGCGACTCCTGGAATTGGTGTTGAATTGGTTGACGGGGCTGTTCGAGGCCGATCACCTGGGATCGAGCGAGCGCTCCGCGAGCTTCGTGGCAGCCAGCAGGATCTCGTCCGACAGGGGCGTGCCGGCCACCGCCCGCGACAGGGACAACGCGCCGTAAGCTCTCCCGGATGCCGCGCTTGCGCAACAGAGTGCCCGCGGACGTAACGATGGCGTCTCGGCTGTGCCGTTTCTGCTCGGCGCGACTCACGACGCCACCATGTCGGCGTGAATCGCCTCGACGACCGCGGCGGGGTGGGTCAGCGGGATCATGTGTGCAGCCCCGGGGACAACGACCGTGCGGGCGTCGAACGCCCCCGCGAGCAGACGGCTCACCGACCGCGGAGCGGCCAGCGTTCGCTCGCCTACGAGCACCGAGGTCGGCACCGCGGTCGAGGTGAGCTCGGCGAGCGTGGTCCGATCGGCTTCGCTGGCGGTCATCTCGAGCCGTAGCCGCGGTGCGAGCCGTGCAACCAGCGCACGCTCCTTCTCGCCCAGCGCGTTCCACGCGCCGGCGCCGCTCCAGTGCTCCACCAACAGGCAGGCGGCCGCACCGTGATCCGGCAACGCGCGCATGAACCGATCGTAGAGGGTCTGCACCTCGCGCAGGGCGTCTTCCTCCTCCGGCGCGCGCAGCACGCTGACGACCACAGGATCGATCAACGTGAGCCGCGCCACGCGAGACCCGACGGCCAGCCGCAGGTGAAGTCCGAAAAATGCCCCGAGCGAGTGGGTGACGAGGTGGAACGCGCCGACGCCCTGCATGTCGAGCCAGCTGCGCAGGTGGGCCACCTCGTCCTTTGGCTGCCACGCCTCGCTCGGTGTCGGCGACCGTCCGTAGCCGAGCATGTCGGGAACCACCACCCTGGCGCCGTGCGCCTCAAGACCCGTGCGGACCGTGGCCCAGGAGTGGGAGCCGGTGGCGGAGCCATGGAGGAGCACAATGGGAAGGTCGTCGGTCATCGGAGATCCTGTGGCGCCGGGTGGTACTGCGGGTCAGCCGGCCAGTCGGTTTTCCGTGACACCGGCCCGCAACCTTCAACGGGTAGCCCGCGGCAACCGGAAACCCATTTTCTTGGTGCGCGAGTTTGGCGACGGCGCGAGGCCGCCCGGGACCTTGACCGAGCCAGGCTTGCGGAACCTTCGCACCCAGCCACTGCGCGAGGCTTGCATTGACCTCGACGGGCTTTTCTTGTGCCATCCAGTGCCCTGAGGAGATCCTCTCGATCGTGAGATCGCGACAAAGCTTCTTCATCGGTTCGGTCAAAGGCGAGTTCACGCAGTCGCACGTATAGTCATATTCCGCCTCCAGAAATAGAACGGGCATGTCGAGATGGCCGTCATTCAATGCCTCGAGTGCATAGCGAGCGTTGGCTGCATGATTCATGTAGTGCCGTAAAAGCTCGTTCGCTCGTAGGCGGAGACATAGGCATGCAGGTCGCTCTCGGTGATGACCCGCTCATCACGAGGAAGGTTCGGAGCGGCGCCCTTTCCGCCGAACCCAGCCTCCATCACGGCGAATCTGGGACGACGGCGCCGGCTTGCCTTTCCCATCGGGATTGCCCGCGCGAAAAAGCGTCTTGAAGGTTCCTGCGACGTTCGCCTCCATGGCGCTGGTCAGTTGCCGAACGGATATTCGCTTTGCGGGTACAGATCGCGGTTGACCAGCCCGACGAGCACATCAAGTCCCCGCTCAAACGTGGCATAGGGAATGCACAGGTTGGCGACTGCGAGGCAACCGTCCGGATGGTGGCTGGCGATGTTCCAGACGACCACCGCTCCCCAATCGTGCCCCACCCAGATCGCCTTTTCCTTACCGAGAGAGTCGAGCAGCTCGATCATGTCGGCGACGATTTCGCGCTGGGCGTAGGCGTCGTGCGTGCTGTAGAGCGAGGACCTTCCATGCCCCCGCAAGTCCGGTGCGATCGCCCGGAAGCCGAGCGCACCGAAGATTGGAAGCTGATGCCGCCAGCTCAATGCAAGTTCTGGCCAGCCATGGACGAAGATGACCGGCGTGCCTTGGCTCGGGCCGCTTGCAAAATAGAAAGTGCTGTTGCGTGAACCGTGGAAAGTGTTCTCTGTAACTTGAACCGGCGACATCGGAGCGCTCCGCTCTGAACTGTGCTCTCAAACCAGCATCGACTGCTGGGCGAAGATACCCGCCATCGCGCCCTGCGATGATGCCAGGGTGACCGAGGGCAAGAAGGGCGTGGCGAGGTCGCCGGCGGCGTAGATGCCGGGCATGCTGGTTTGGCGGCGCTCGTCGACCTTGAGGGCGATGCCGAGGGGCGTATCCACCTTGGCGAGGCCCAGTGATTCATGCAGGCTTGCGGACGGCTTATTGCGCGGATGGGCGAACAGGATGTCGACCGCGACATTGCGGCCGGTATCGAGATTGACGGTAGCGATATGGCCCCCATGATGGACGATCCCAGTGATCCGGCCATCGACGACAGGTATGTTGCGGCGCGCCAGATCGGCCTGGATATCAGGCGGAATGTCGTGACCATCGGCGAAGACAGTCAACTTGTCGGTCCAATCGTGGAACAGCCTGACAGACTGGTGCGACTGCGGGCCGGACCAGACGAGGCCCCAATGGTGGCCGGCGACTTCAAAGCCGTCGCAATAGGGGCAGGGCACGATGGACGTGCCCCAGCTTTCGGCAAAGCCCGGAACATCAGGCATCTGGTCGGCGACGCCATAGCTCAGGATCAGGCGGCGCGCCCCAAGGCTTTCGCCATCGCCAGTGAGGACGGAGAAATCGTCGATGGCGCCGGAGACGCTGTCGGCCCGGGCACTGACCAGCCTGATCGTGGGATAACGCGCCAGCTGCTGCCGCGCCTCGGCCAGGATGTCCAGCGGTGGCTTGTGATCGTGACCGAGCAGGCCATGCGAGTGGCCGGCGAAGCGGTTGCGCGGCAGGCCGGTATCGAGAACGGTGACCTTGCGGCGGGCACGGCCGAGCTGCAGGGCGCCGGCGAGACCGGCAAAGCTGCCGCCGATGATGATGACGTCATCCATGGTGATAAGCTCCGTGTTGTGGATGGAGGGGGTTGGGCTGGCACGAAATATCGTCCAGCGACACGCGCTCGAGACGGGCAGCGAGCAGGGCTTCGGCATCGACGAGAAAGTCGCCCATCACTGTGTTGACCGGCCGGACAATGCCGCATTCGATATCGCCGGGCGGCCCCGGGGAAACTTGATTTGGAGGACAGGTTGAAACCTACCCATTGGCTTGCACATTTCAGATACTACATGGTATCGTAATTCAAGAATTAGAATACTGTCAAGTACTGGAATTGTCGTGACTGAAAACAGCCAGGGCCGGCGCGGCCGGCCCGCCAACCAGGCGCTCGGCCAAACGATAGTCGACGCCGCGTGCGAACTCTTTGTGGAATTGGGTTTTCAAGCGACGACATTGGACAAGGTTGCCCAGCGGGCGAAGATATCCAAGCTCAGCATCTATCGGCACTTCGAGAACAAGGAGGCGCTGTTCAGCGCGGCCATCGCGGCCGGCTGCCATCAGTTGTTTGCACCACAGGCCCTTCTTGAAGGCGTCGACGGTTCGGTCGAAGATCAGCTCATGGCGGTGGGATCATCCCTGCTTCGCACGCTGTTGAGATCAGACGTCCGCAGTGTCGAAGCCATGGTAATGGCCGACAAGACCAATCAAAACTCGTTAAGCAAGCTCCATTACGAAGCCGGCCCCGCCCATGTCATCGCTCAAATCGAGGCCCTGTTGCGTCAGTTGCACGCGAAGGCGGTTCTGAACGTGCCCGATCCTCTCCGGTCCGCCCGCTTGTTTGCCGCGCTTTTCAAAGGATCCGATCTCCTGATTATCGCACGCTTCGATGAGGCGAGAGCAGAGGACGACAACGAAATCGAATCCTATTGCCGGTCGGCCGTCGCCATGTTCATCGCCGCGCACGGTGGCAACGACCACGCGGGCGGATATTTGCCTGCCCCAAGGTCAAAAGACAAAATTTGAATCGTGCGTGACCGATGTTATCAAATAACCGAGACCGGAGACCGGTGGAGGCTGAAGAGCTTTCGATTGGCGACAAGATCGCGGAAAAATACGCTTGTTGAACTATCGGTTGCGATACCAGTCCGCACGATGATTCCCGCGCGCCCACCCGCTCTTGTCAGTTGGGAAAATAGCTCCGCAAATAATGCGTATGTGTTCACGTCGCCGGTGCCAATCAGCGGGAATCGATCTGTCTTGCGTACAAACACGCTGGCAGCTTCGGACGCGCGTTTCGACATTACGGTGACAGTGCACAAACATCCCATCAAGCGGAAGCGGCGAACCCTCGGCAGCGCATTTCCCCGAATCCAGTCCGCCTTCGCCCTGCGGGCTTCGGCTTGACAGCCTTCGTTCCCTTCGCTGGGAGTTCGTGGCACGGACTTGCCCAGCCGGAGCTCGCGAAGCGGGCTTCTTTAAGTGTCCGCATAATTCGGAAAAATGAGAAATTCTCCGATGAACCCTCCTCTGCCTTTTCGCGCTCAGAATCTGCATGGAGAAAACCGTGTTGGGTTTGGCGAACCAAAACCAGCGGACTATGAAATCGAGTTACTCTTAAAGCTTAAAGCCGGGGATCGAGTCACTCTATTGGGGAATCGAGGTGCGCGCACGGCGACCCGCTTAGCCGCATTTGACGTTGCGCAAAGTCGAAAAAGCCCCCCTCGACTCCTTCGCATTCGCACTGGGGTCAGAAAAATTAGGCGAAATAGCTGAGCGGCATCAGTGACCTATAAAATCGAGTCACTCCTAAAGGCGGCAATCGAGTCACTCTTATAGCGGAATCGAGTCACTCTTTCGGTGTCGGCACACTCCCTTCGATTGGCAAGAGGGAGGCTATACGCTGTAGCCATCAATCGGATTATGCCGACTCCATCGCAGCGATCGCCGCCGCCCGAGCCCGTTCTGAGCCAATGGTCGGCATAATCCAGAGGTCGGCATAGTAGAGATTGCACATGAACCGAACCCGCAGCCCTATTCCAAATCTTCGCTGCGCTCCGGATGCTGCAGCGGCGGAATGACGATCATCGGTACTGATCGCAGCGGGCCTCGCATCCAGTGCAGCGTTCATAGAGAGTCAGGCTCCTGTAGCAACAGCGCTCGCTATTACATCAAGAAGCTCGAATGTCTTGTAGTTGAATCATTTCGGACGCAGTTCAACCATCCCAAGGGTTTGAAGGGTTACCTGAAGGCGTACCATGAAGAACGAAGCCGCGTTGAAGCGACGGCGCGCCGAGACCGCTCAAAGTTAGAGAGGGACCGGGATACTGCGCGGAAGGAGCAGGGTAGATTTTTATCGGCAATCGCCAAGGGCCTCATCACTGATGACGAAGCCGCAGGTCTCTTGCAGTCACTTCGTTCGGATAAAGAAGGATGCGAGCGAGGTGCGCCCACCTCGTCCGGTGCCACCATGACAACAGACACGACGGTGATCTGGGCATTGGTCGGCTAAAGGCCCAAGAGGCACGTTCGAAATAGACGCGCCAGCTTAGGCGGACTTGCTTCGGCGCTTCGCAGCGCTCCGGCACATGACGTGGCCCCCCTGAGCAATCAACGATGCACCGACATGTTGAAATCTCCGCCGCGCGCTGACGGCGGAACGAAACGAGAGGCGGACGCAACGCCGGCAAGGGGAAGATCATTTGGCGGCATCGCGATCCTGTAGCGCAAGCTTGAGCCATTCATCGGCAAGCTTAAGCCAAGCCTCTTCATCTAACGGGTTGCGCGCGTTCACCGCGCGGTTTCGGCAGTCCTCTGCCAGCTCTAAATACCTTTCCACTTCGTCCGTCTATGTCGGAACCTGAAGGCCGGGTGAAGTCAGCCACTCATTGAGGTGAGCGGCAACATCCATCTGGCCAGCCTTCCGCAGAAGCTCGTCGCGAGGAATGCTAGGGAGCATACCTGCGGCTTGCATCCGCAAGTTCATCGCCTCTTGCACTAAGCGGAAGTGGAGTGTCGGTAATTTCTTGAAACGTTGCCGCTGCAACATCACGGGGCTCCCAGTTCGATTGGGCGGGAGCGCAAATTGGCGTTCTCATCGCCGATAGAAGCCATCGGCCGGGCGGCGACATCGGGACTAGGCGCTTCTTCTGCGCCTACGTCCAACTAATTCGTATCAGCCGCCAACTGAGGTGGCCCTCATTCAATTGTCTCTGCTGAATTTCGACATGACATCATCTGCGCCCAGAAGGTGTCGGAGCGCGCGCCCGATCAGCCAAGACGCCGCCGCTTTGGCGCCAGTTGCTGGGAACACTACAGTCCACAACTGACATCGACCCAGCTCGTGTCGAGATGTGGTACTTGCCGATCTCCGAGTGATCGAGGACGCACTGGAACAGCTCCGCCTGCCCTCGTACGGCTGGGGCAGTAATCGGGTCCGCCAATTTGCGCGGGCGGACCGCAAACGCCCGAAGTGCACGCCAACGGGATTTTAGTTCCCCAACTATTTAATAAAAAATGAAGAATCTCCTTTCAATCTTAAACCCCGAGTGTGGCAAGCCAGCTACAGCAACGTAGACGTGATCGACGTACCATTGATTGGCAGGTGGGGCAAACACGCCGATTCATTGAACTCGTTATCTCTGGGGAGACTGGAATGAAGAAACTTATTGCGGCTGCGGCCGGAACATTAGCTCTAGGTCTGGCGGCTCCCGCCAGTGCGGCGGATCTCGCTGCGCGTCCTTACACCAAGGCTCCGCCGCCGATGGTCGCCGCCATCTACGACTGGAGCGGATTCTACATCGGCGTCAACGGCGGCTGGGGTACGAGCCGCAATTGCTGGGACTTCGTGACGCCGGTCACCGGCACGCTGGTCACCGATGGTTGCCATGACGCATCGGGCGGCACGGTTGGTGGTCAGGTCGGCTACCGCTGGCAGTCGGCTAATTGGGTGTTTGGCGTGGAAGGCCAAGGCAACTGGGCTGACTTCAGCGGAAACAACATCAGCCCGACCTTGGCGGCTCAGCAGGATCGTACGCGAATCGATGCTTTCGGCCTGATAACCGGCCAGGTTGGCTATGCCTGGAACAATGTGTTGCTCTACGTGAAGGGCGGCGCTGCGGTGGTTAACGACAAATATGACCTTCTCGTCGCACCAGGGTTCGTAGGTGCCGGTACGGTGTTCGGTTCGGCCCGCGAAACCCGCTGGGGCGGAACGGTCGGCGCGGGTCTCGAATTTGGCTTCGCCCCGAACTGGTCAGTGGGCTTCGAGTACAATCACATCTTCCTCGGCAATCGTAACGTCGACTTCACGTTTGGCGGTGCGTTCGTTCAGACCGAGCGCGTCCGCCAGGACGTCGATATGGGCCTCGTGCGCCTGAACTATCGGTTCGGCGGCCCGTCGATCGCCAGGTACTGATAAGCTTCATCAACAAATGTAAAGGCCGGCTCTTTGAGCCGGCCTTCCGCTTTGGGAGGCTCGAAATGAGGAAAACCTACAGGCCAGTCATCCCTTCTCAGCTCGCCGCTCACATTACCGCGCAAAACAATGGCCCCGACGATCTTGCACGTCGGGGCCCTTCGAGATCATCAGGCCGGTTACATCCGCCGTGCCCGCGATCCTTGATGACGCCGATTAGCGCACCCGATCTGGTGCGGACTGTGACGAGGCCGCGGCAGCGATAGGAACACATTGCGCCCGAAAGCGCTCGGCCTCGACCTCGGCCTTGCGCCAGTCTGCCCGCCGCCGGTGCTCAGCCGCCAACGCCTTACGCGCCTCCACATCCCAGATGATCCGATCGATGTCGACGCCGTCCAGCGTGCGCCTGATCCGCAGCACGGTGGACAGCACGATCACGACATCGCCGTAGGGCAACAACAAATCACGCGCAGCGACATCGCAATGCGCGATGAATGTCTCGATCGCTTCCTCGCTCTTGCAGAACAGCAGGGCCAGCTCACGCGCCTGCCGCAGATCATCGGCCGGCGGCTCAGGATCGCGGTCGCTCAGCAGCATTGCTTCGGCAGCCCTTCCGGCCATCAGCTCGATGCACTGATTATATACGCTGGCAAAGACATCAGCGAGCTGTGATCCTCGCCAGCGTTGGGCATCAGCGGAGCAATGGCTTTTCGAGTTGGAGGCATCCCCGCGACCCTCCGCGAACGCCTCGGTATGTCCGACACCCCAGCACAAGCCCTCGTAACCACGGACCGGGTTCGGGTTCACGGTCATGCC